>CAYSWE010000349.1:0-5570 GCA_964434515.1 uncultured Phycisphaerales bacterium
AACCGGTCCTGGATCGCGGCGCGCCGCGCGTCGGCGAGTCCTGCATGGTAGGCCAGAGCGTCGATCCCATCGGCCGCAAGGAACGTACAGAGTTCGCCAACCGAGCGGCGGCTGGCGGCGTAAACCAGACAAGTGCCCTTGCACGAGGCTACGAGTTCTTTGGTCCGCTCGAGCTTGTCGACGCGCGAGGGCGCGGCTTCGACCGAGAATGCTAGGTTGGGTCGGTCGAAGCCCGTCAGGATCTCGACCGGCGTCTGCAGGCCGAGCTGTGTCGCGATGTCGTCACGCACTTCGGGCGTCGCCGTCGCCGTGAGCGCGATGACCCCGGGGCGACCGAGTCGCTCGATGGTCGACCGCAAGCGCCGGTAGTCGGGTCTGAAGTCGTGGCCCCACTGACTGATGCAGTGGGCTTCGTCGACGGCCAGACGTGCCGGACGGTGCTTCTCGATGAAACTGACGAAGCGCTCGCTGCGGAATCGTTCGGGCGCGACCAGGAGTAGATCCAGCTCGCCGTTTTCCATGCCGCGCACGACGTTCCGCTTTTCCTCAGCGGCAACGCCGGAATAGATCGCTGAGGCGCGGATTCCTTTGGCGCGTAGCTGATCCACCTGGTCCTTCATCAGGGCGATGAGGGGGCTCACGACCAGGATGTAGGACTCCAAGGCGACGGCCGGCAGCTGATAGCACAACGACTTGCCGGCACCGGTCGGCATCACGATCTGCACGTCTTTGCCCGCGAGGATGGCAGTGATGGCCTCCTCTTGGCCCGTGCGGAACTCGCTCAGCCCGAACCGGGTCCTCAGAATCTGCAGCAGGTCCGTTCGCTCCGGTCCTTCGCACTCTTCTCGCACGCGATCTCCCCTCCCCGTCGGTCCCTCTGGCCAATCTTCGCACGAACCCGGCCCGCGTTTCAGCACTTTCCGCCTGGCAAGGTGCGTCTTCCTTAGCGTGGATGCGCCACATTGCGTGCCAGGGTGCACACAAGCGTGTTGCATCTACGCAAGACTTTCATTGGGACTGGGGTTGCGGTCCAACGCTTCTTGAGCGATCTTTGTAGGCCGCTCGATTCCTACCCGACTCGGGCTCTGTCGAGCTGCGGTTGTGTGACGTGCCTGTACCGCCGCATCGTGTGCATCGTTGATCAACACCCAGGCTGCCATGCGTATCATTGATTTCCTCTGCCAGTCTTCCCACGACCTCTCCGTGTCCCAGCGCCAAGTCGAGCGGGCCGCGTGCGCGGTGATGGAGCTTCTCGTTGCTGACGCGAGGCACCCGGCCGCCGTTGCTCTGCTGCGGCACTTGCCGGGGCTGCGTGTCTTCCTCACGGCCGATCCCGGACGTGCCGCGCGACCGATGGTGTTCCCCACTCGTGCCGCACGTGTCGCAGCGGTCGAGCGACAGGGCTTCCACCCTGCGACCGCCGCGCGTTTCGTCGAGCGTTTCGAGGAGTTCCTTGTAGCGCGTGTCGGTCGCGACGTGTTCGATGCCGTCACCGACCCAGCGGTGGCGACGCCGACGCCGCGCGGCGCGCAGCGCGAGCAGCTGCAGACGGCCGACTGACAGGCACGTCGTCGATCCCAGCCTAGTCGACCGCAGCCTGGCTGCTGCGCGCCGCCTCGCTATCATCCTCGCCTTACGGGTGGCCGCAGAGTTCCGGGTGTGAGGAGCGTTTTCGATGTCGCAGTCGTACGAGAAGCTAGGTGCGTTCTATCTCGGACGCGTGTTCGATCCGGAGCTCGGTGAGCCGAAGCCCGAGTACCTGCTCTACGACTCCAAAGACCTGACCACGCACGCGGTGTGTGTTGGCATGACCGGCAGCGGCAAGACCGGCCT
Source organism: uncultured Phycisphaerales bacterium (assembly GCA_964434515.1). GTDB lineage: Bacteria > Planctomycetota > UBA1135 > UBA1135 > CAYSWE01. The sequence goes on from CAYSWE010000349.1 coordinate 1,834, forward strand.
CTGTCTGTCTCTGATCGAAGAGGCCGCTCTCGATGGGATCCCGGTGCTCGCGATCGATCCGAAGGGCGATCTCGGAAACCTTCTCCTGACGTTCCCGGAGCTGCGTCCGGAGGATTTCGCGCCGTGGATCGATCCCGGTGAGGCGGTACGCAAAGGATTGGAGCCCGCCGCATACGCGAAGAAGGTCGCGGACCTCTGGCGCAACGGCCTTGCCCAGTGGGATCAGGATGGTGAGCGCATCGGGCGCTTTCGCGACGCGTGCGATCTATCGATCTACACGCCGGGGTCCAACTCTGGCCTGCCGCTCACCGTGCTCCGCTCGTTGACGGCTCCGCCACAGGAACTCCGCGACGACCCCGATGCGTTTGGCGAGCGCGTGTTGTCGGCGGTGTCTGGACTGCTGGCGATGCTCGACATCGATGCCGATCCAGTCCGGAGTCGTGAGCACATCTTGCTGTCGAACATCGTCGGGGCTGCCTGGCAGGCGGGCGAAGACCTCGAGATCGGTGAACTGATCCGCGCGATCCAGGATCCGCCGTTCGACAAGGTGGGCTTCTTCGATCTCGAGTCGTTCTTCCCGAGTAAGCAGCGCCTGGCCTTCGCCATGCAGATCAACAACCTTTTGGCTTCGCCGAGTTTCGCCGCCTGGATGCAGGGCGAAGCGCTGGAGATTCCCCGGCTGCTCTGGACCGAGCATGGCAAGCCGCGCATCTCGATTATCTCGATTGCACATCTGAGCGAAGAGCAACGGATGTTCTTCGTGACCATCCTGCTCAATGAACTGGTCGCATGGATGCGGACCCAACCAGGGACGACGTCGCTTCGCGCCATGCTCTATATGGACGAGGTGTTCGGCTACTTTCCACCGACCGCGAATCCGCCATCCAAGCGGCCGATGCTCACCCTGCTCAAGCAAGCGCGTGCCTATGGCGTTGGCTGTGTTCTGGCGACGCAGAACCCTGTGGATCTCGACTACAAGGGCCTGTCCAACACCGGAACCTGGTTCCTCGGAAGGTTGCAGACCGAGCGGGACAAAGCGCGGGTGCTCGAGGGGCTTGAGGGCGCGTCGTCGGCCGCGGGCGCGAGCTTCGACCGCGGGCGGATGGAGGCCACGCTGGCAGGTCTCGGCAGCCGCGTGTTTCTCATGAACAACGTGCACGACGACGAGCCAGTGCTGTTCCACACACGCTGGGCCATGTCCTACTTGCGCGGCCCGCTGACCCGCCAGCACATCCAGACCCTGATGAAGGAAAAGCGCGCGGCTGCGAGCGCATCCGCCGGGGCCGCGCGCGGTCAAGCTGCGCCGAAGCAGGCGAGCGTCAAGAAGAGCGAGGCGCAGCGGCCGGTGGTGCACCCGGACATCGACGAAGGCGTGCTGCCGCGGACGAAGGCGCTCTGCCGGGGTGATCGGCTCATCTACCGGCCGGGACTGCTTGGCTCCGCACGGCTGCACTTCATTTCGACACGAGACCACGTGGATGAGTGGCAAGAGGTCTGTTTGCTCGCTCGGCTCGACGAGGACAATGCCCACGATCCGTGGGATGGGGCCGAGCCACTCGCGTCCGAGCCTTCGCTGGACGAGGAAGCGGATTCGGCCGGGAGCTACGCCGAACTCCCGTCGGCAGCCAGTAAGAAGACCAGTTACACCAAGTGGAAGACGCGGCTCAAGGATCATCTCTATCGCGAGCGTCGTGTCCAGGTTTGGCGCTGCAAGGAACTCAAGCAGATCTCCGAGCCAGGTGAGGGTGAGCGAGAGTTCCGCGCGCGGTTGACGCAGCACGCGCGCGAGCGGCGCGACGGGGCCGTCGAGAAGCTGCGCACGCGCTTCGGCGCGAAGCTGCAGCGGATCCAGGATCGCATTCGCACGCAGGAGGGCCGCGTCGAGCGCGAGCGTGCCCAGTATGCGCGCCAGAAGCAGAGCACGGTGGTGTCCATTGGCACGACGATCCTCGGAGCCCTCTTCGGGCGCAAGGCCGTCAGCGCGACGACCGTGCGACGCGCGGGAGCCAGCGCGAGGCGTGCTTCCCGCGCGCGTGAAGAGAAGGCGGATATTGCTCGCGCCGAGGACAAGCTCGAGGACTTGCAGCGACAGCTCGCCGACCTCGAGATGGAGTTCGAAGCTGCGCGCAGCGAGGCCCGTCAGCTCGGCGACGTCGAGGCCCTCGATATCGAGGCCAAGAATCTCGCACCACGCAAGTCCGACATTGAGATCGAGCGTGTCGATCTCGCGTGGATGCCGTGGCGGGTGCCCGCGGATGGGGCTGCCGATAGCCTCTATCGGTAGTGCGGATTCGAGCCCTGATCGGCTATGCTGTAGGGGCCGGTCGCGGCGCACAAGCGCCGGTCGCGTCGCGCAGCCATCCAGTCCAAGGCCTCACGCCCACCTGACTGGTGCGCGATATCGAGGCTCGCTCGGAGAGCATCGGCGGGCGCTTCTCCAACTGAGGCAATGGTATTGAGTATCCAGGAAGGATCGCAGGCGCTGGAGCGAGACCACGAGGTCCCGCGGGCGCATCGTGTTCGGCTCGACAGGCCACGTTATTTGACCCGAGCCGAGCTGACTCCTGAGCTCACCGAGGACGAGCGGCGCAAGGCGGCTCTCGTTTCCGACAAGTACGTCTTCCGTAGCAACGACTACTACAACAGCCTGATCGACTGGGACGATCCCGACGATCCGATTCGCCGAATCATCATGCCCGACGTGCGCGAGCTCGACGACTGGGGCGAGCTGGATGCATCCGACGAGAGCAGCTACACGCGCGTGCCTGGTCTCGAGCACAAGTATGCCGATACGGCTCTCTTGCTCGTCAATGACGTCTGTGGTGGGTACTGTCGCTTCTGCTTTCGCAAGCGTCTTTTCATGAACGACAATGACGAGGTCGTTCGTGATGTCACGGCGGGGCTCGAATATATCCGCGCGCATCCCGAGATCGACAATGTGTTGCTCACTGGTGGCGATCCCCTCGTCTTGTCGACCCGCAATCTCGAACCCATCGTGCGCCAGCTGCGCGAGATCCCGCATGTCCGGATCCTTCGCATCGGCAGCAAAATGCCCGCGTTCAACCCGCAGCGCATTCTGTCCGACCCGAGCCTGCACGCGATGTTCAAGCGCTACAGTACTCCCAGTCGGAAGATCTATCTGATGGCGCACTTCAACCACCCAAGGGAGCTGACGCAGCTCGCGATCGACGCGATGGCTCTGTTGCAGGCGTGCGGTGTCGCGACCGTCAACCAGACTCCCATGATCGCCGGCGTCAATGACGATCCTCAGACCCTGTCGCGCCTGTTCGACGAACTCTCGTACATCGGTCTGCCGCCCTACTACGTGTTTCAGGGACGCCCGACGGAGGGCAACAAGCCGTTCCTGCTGCCGGTAGAGCGTGCCTATCACATCTTCGAGGCGGCGCGGCTGCGCTCCTCGGGCCTCGCCAAGCGCGCGCGGTTCGCCATGTCGCATCGGACTGGCAAGATCGAGGTGCTGTCGGTCGGCGGTGGGCAGACGATCTTTCGCTACCATCGTGCCGCCGATCCCGCGCACGAGGGCCGAGTGCAGGTGCACCGCAGTCAGCCGGAAGCACATTGGTTCGATGACTACGACGAACCATTGAGCACGATCGACCCGGCGCTGCGCTAGCCTGAAGTTCCCTGCCGTAGTGTCCAGATTTCTAGAAGCCGGCAAGAAAAGTGGTTCTCCTGCCGTTTCTGTGGGTGAATCGACAATGGGTTGCCTAAGGGAG
>CAYSWE010000350.1:0-5546 GCA_964434515.1 uncultured Phycisphaerales bacterium
CCGAACTGTGGCGTACCGACGGGCGACCCGCGGGAACCTACCTCGTGCGCGCACTCCGCGGTACGCCGGGGCGCGGAGCCCTCATAGGGATGTGTAGTGCCGGCGGCAATGTGTTCTTCTTCCGGCCCGCTCCCGCTGGACTCGAGATGTGGGTTTCGAACGGCACGCATGCCGGGACCCTCTTGTTGCGCCAGCGTGTCAACGACTACGGAGCCGCCCTCGGCGAGACGTTGCTCTTCAGTGGCCGCACCGGGAGTTCGGACGTGGAGCTCCTGGCGACCGACGGCACCTTTGTCGGGACACGGTTGGTCAAGGACATCAACCCGGGACCATTCGCCGGCTCGTTTCCCAGTCAGTTTGTCGCCGGCAATGGCATGGTCTACTTCGCGGCCAACGACGGCGCGACGGGAACCGAGCTGTGGCGCAGCGACGCGACCGAGCGCGGAACACGACGTGTCGCGGACCTCGAGCCGGGCAGGGGATCCTCCTCGCCGTCTCTGCTGAGCATGACTGGCAGTGGTCTGTTCTTCGCGGCTAAGACGAGCGTCGTGGGGACGGAGTTGTTCCGTGTAACGGGAGGCCGTGCCGCCTTGGTCCGGGACATCCGGCCAGGGACGAACGGATCTTCGCCGCGGGACCTGACGGCGTCCGGGGACAGACTCTACTTCACGGCGGACGACGGTACCCATGGACGGGAACTCTGGGTTTCCGATGGCACGGCCGTGGGCACGCGGATGGTGCTCGACATCGTCGCAGGTGGCGGGGGGGCTAGCCCTTCGCAGCTGATGGCGTTCCGGGATAAGCTACTCTTCACCGCCACAGACTTGACGCATGGACGCGAGTTTTGGCTCAGCGATGGCACCGCCGGCGGCACGGCTCTCATCGCGGACATCGAGCCGGGACGGGCGGGCAGCTCGCCGGCAGACCTCGTCACGGCCGGCGAGCGCTTCGTCTGCTTCGTAGCGACGACCGAGGCGACCGGACGGGAACTCTGGGTGACCGATGGCACAGCGAAGGGGACTCGTCTCGCGGCGGACATGATGCCGGGACCGCTATTCGGAAACGCGGCTGAGTTGGCGGTCGTCGCTGGGCGGATGGTGTTCGTGTCGGACTCCATTGAGTACGGTCGAGAGATCTGGGGCATCGAGCTCGGGGCCAGCGCACATCGCGGCGGCTCTGCATGCGGCGGGAGCGTGCCGAGCCTGGATGCAACCGATCCGCTGCTTGGACGCGACATGGTCTTACATGCAGCACACGCTCCCCAGAACACGGTCGGGGTCAGCATCCTGGGCTTTGCTCCGCCGAGGCCGCTCCGCATCAGCGGGCGCTGCTGGAGCTACGTCGATTTTCACATCCCGTTTCTCGTGACCCAAGCGTTCGCAGTCACGCGGTCCGAATGGACGCAACGGATTCGAGTCCCACTGAACACGAGCCTTGTGGATCTGAGCTTCGTCCTGCAGGCGTGGTATCTAGATCCAGCGTCGGCGGAGATGCACGGGATGACGAACGGCGTCTTCGCACGACCGGGCAGCTGAGCGCAGCCATCTGACTCGAATCACGAACTCGCCGCGCTTCCACCGAGCAACCGGAAGGCTGGAGACCTGGGAACTCAGCACCCAGGACTGGATCGCGTGCGCAGCGCGATCACGGAGGCGTTGCCTGGCAGCGTTGGCGGATGCAGAAGCATGGCTGGACTGAACGCAAATCCGCTCACAATCGCAGTGCAGGTCTCGCCATTCTTCGCTGCGGTCGAACCCGACTTCTTCGCCGATCCAGAGTGGATGACCAAGGACGTTCGGCGCCGTGGCTCGTTCCAGTTCGTGGATCGCGAGTCGATGCTCCGAGCGGAGAAGCTTCGGATCGACCATGACGAGATGTTGTCGGTGTGCTGAAGCAGCAACGAAACCTGCTCGAACTCGATGAGCTTCGACAGCAGGCGACTCGGAATGGCGTCCGCGACGATCTCGACAGAGCACTCGACCAAGCTGGCAGTCACGACGTGTAGCGCCGCAGTGAGAATCGCCGTACCCCGCGAGGAGACCGTCGATCACCCCGGGCTCGAGCAGATCGCCCTCGGCCCGCGTTGGGGCTTCGCGGGCAGGGACCGAATGACACGTCCATTCGTGGATAGGAACGTGGCATTTCAAACGACATAAGGACGCAAAATGAATGCCTTGCAGGCAACGGAGCTGGGAATGTGTTTCGGGCGTGGTCGGAGAACACAGGTTCAACGACACACGGCAGCTCGTCCAACGCTGTCGGGCCTGGGGCTCGCCTACCATCCAGGTGCCCGATGCGAGCGAGTGACTCGGTCATGGAGAGTTGTTGTCGAGACCCAGCGCTAGGGAGGCTTCTAGGAGCTTGCCAGGTCATTGAGAGAAGCCCATACTGGGCTGGCCAGTCCAGGTCCGACCATCTCTGATTAGATGCGTCTTTCAATCCGAACCGATCTATTCTTATGCTGCAATTGATCATTATGCTGGTTCTCGGTGCGATCTGCGCCGCCATTGCCAGTTCTCGTGGGCGGTCACCTGGGGGCTGGTTCGCTCTCGGCTTCCTGTTTCCGGTCCTGGGCGTGATCCTGATTCTCGTCCTCCCCGACCTGCGCGTGCAGCAGGTGAAGGAGCGCCGGCTCCGGTCCGAGAACCGACGCCTGAGGGAGCGTGTTCGCAAGAACCGTCAGGTGGCGGATCAGCGCTACAGCGAGCATCAGAGCCGACTTGCCGTGCACGATGCGGCCCTCGGCGTCGATACTGCCCAGCGGGTGCTGCTGCAGGAGCGAACTGCCACCAGCCGGCCTCCGACCTTGCCCGTGGATCGGACGACCGGTGTTCGCGCTGCGGAGTGGTACTATGCCGTTGGTCAGGAGCGCGAAGGGCCGGTCAGCTATGAGTCTCTTCGTGGCGATCTCCGTTCCGGCGTCGTCTCCCCCCAGACGCTCGTCTGGACTGACGGCATGAAGGATTGGGTGCGCATGGATCAGCACCAGGAACTCTGGGAGAGCCTGCGTGGCTGAGATCGAAAGCCATACCGCTCGAGGAATCCCCCAAGTCTTGCCCATACGATTCTGGTTCGATGGGATTCTCGAAGGACCGCGCTCGGGAGCGGAGATGGACGCCCTGCTTCGTGACGTGACCAGCGAAATCCGTGCGCTGCATCTGGGAAATGCAGAACTCGAGCTCGATGGAGGGCGTTTCTCTCTCCTCCTGGGGGATGAGGTCCTGCCCGGAGATCGCCTCGACGCGTCGCAGCGCGAGCGGTTCATGACCGGGTTGCAGCGGCTCCTGGACGTGGCACCTGACCCCGGCGGATTGGAGTCGACGTTGCGGTGCACGGAGATCCACGCCGATCATGCGGTCGAGACGATCTTCGCGCCCCATGACGGCAGAATGGAGGGTTTTGGACGGACTCGGGACCTCAAGCCCGAAGATGTTCGTGGACACGGTCCGGCATCGTCATCCCTGGTCTTGCCGAGCGAGTACCGCAGCAAGAAGGCCTGGGGTATTCTAGCTGCCGTCGTCCTCCTCGTGGGACTCCTGGCTTGGCAACGAGGCATCATCGATCGGATCTTCGCCGGTGATGTCAGCGGACTGACGGTTGTGACGGAGGGACTCCGGGACAGCCTGGCGATCGATGTCCAAAGCAGCTGGGGAAACTACGACGTCCTGATCACGAGAGGAAAGGACTATCCCGAGACCATCCAGGATCGCCAAGCGCTGCTGGATCGGAGCGGGACCCCCCTGAGCCAGGCCCTGCTCCGGGCCGTCACGGACGGCGGCCGTCTGTTCGTCCGTCTCGAGGACGCCAAGGGTGCGGTCCTGGAAGCCACCCAAGTGGACCTGCGCGGCCTACTGGAGTCCAGGGACGCAAAGGTCCGAGCCCTGCTACCCGGGCGGATCCGCGCAGCGGTCATCCGCATTGCTCTCGTCAAAGGTAAGCAGGCATGAACTCCCCTTCGGGCTGCCGAAGAGGCCGGTGACCTCAATAACCTCGGCAATGTGGAACGGGAGCGCGGCAACCTTGAGGCGGCTCTGGCCTGGTACGAAGAAGCCCTGACGCAAGCTCTGGCCAGCCCGCACCGACCATCACAAGTGCTTGCACCTATGTTCTATGGTCGCTGTGCTCGCCCCCCTGACGTTCCTCGCCGTAGTGCGCGAGTGGTGCGCCGGTCGAGTCGATGTCGCGGTCCACGGCGTAGAGGCGTGGGGCCAACTCGCTGGCGCGTCGGTGCAGTCCGAGCGAGGTGCTGAGTAGTTCGGCGAGGACTTCGTCGATCAACTCGGTGGGGACGCCGTAGAACAGGAAGTTTACCGGCGTGAGGTTGGCCAGAAAGTAGATCCGGCGTTGGCGGCCATCGTCGGGGAATCGGATCGTGTAGCTGCGGGCGAACGTGCGCGCCGTGAGCGGGTCGCGGAGTTCGTCGGCGTGCACCTCGACCGGGCGGCCATGGATGCGCGGCGCGTCGTGGGCGACGAGCTCGTCGACCCAGTGCGCGAGGCCCGAGAACTCGATGGTCTTGGTCGATCCACTTGCCAGGTAGAGTTCGGGCCGCTCGCCGGCAACCAACCAGGCCTCGAGGTCCTCACCCGCGAGCACGCTGACGCCAGTGACACCGATCACGAGGTCGGTGCGCATGCGCGTCGACTCGGGCAACTCTTGGTAGGTCGTGCACTCGCGCCATGCGGGCTTGGTGGCGCTCTTGGGTTGCTCGGGGGCCGCGAGATCGACGGCTGCGAGTTGGGCGCTGGGGTCGACGACTCGATGGGCGACTTGCAGGGTCAACCGCCGTCCGATCGCTCCGCGGGAGCCGAGGATGAGGCAGTTTCTTCGACTCAGCACGCGGCCGTTGGCGTGCAGGACGTTTTCGACGGCGTTGAGCAGGGACGCTGCGACCTCGGCGGACTCGACGTCGCGCTTGTGCTTCGAGATGGCGATCGAGAACGCCGGGAATGCCAGCCCATCGCAGGCCGCTTCGACCGCCGCGAGCCGATCGAAGCCGTTGCGTGTGTGTTCGACCGAGCCCAGGAAGCAGCCTTCGAGCGCGGCGGTGAGCGGCCGGTCGTCGCTTCGCTCGGGCGCCACGCCGCGCACGAACGCAGCCACGCTCGCGTCGTCGCTGCAGGCGCGATTGATTGCCGGAGCCAGGTAACCGCCGTCCTCGATCAGCAGCATTTGACGGCCTTGTCGCCGCGCCTCTTCGAGCTGTTCGACGAAGGTCAGCTTGGCGATGGCCTGCATGGCTTCGAGCCAGCTTCCGCCTTGCTCCTCCAAGGTCTGGTCCCACGCGTCGTCGGTCGTGCGCGAGTAGAGCCGCGACAGGCGATACCGCGACTCGACCTGCCCGGCCACGGGCAGCTGGGTCAGAGCGAACGCCCGAAACTCCGTGACCGGTAGATCGAGCAGCGGATCGAGATAGCTGCTCGGTGGGTCGCCGGCGTATTGCACGAACAGGCAGCGCAGGTCGCGACAACCCAGGCGCCGGAGCGCCGCGATCAGGCCGAGCACCTCGGCAGTCATGTGGTGGATGAGCAGGACCGAGACGTCGG
>CAYSWE010000351.1:0-5544 GCA_964434515.1 uncultured Phycisphaerales bacterium
ATTTCCCCAAGAAAGGTAGTTCGGAATCCAAACCCCTTCGGCTTCCAGGTGTGTCAGCCCCGCGTGGGCCTCTCCTCCAGCCACGGAAACCGACATGAAAGCACCCTCCGTTCCCGCTCTCCTTGCTCTCCTTTTCTCCTTGCTCCCTTTCACGGCCTGTGGTGGTGGCGGAGGAGGTGGGCCCAGATACGGCGTCCAGCTCCGGGCCGTGGGCGGCCTGGGCACCGGTCAGCAGACCTATGAATTCCAGGTCACCGGTGCAAGCGAGAGTTCGACCTTGACCTACCAGCTCAACCAGGGCACTGAGACGCCGATCCAAAACCGCATGGTCAAGTTCACGGGCCTGGGAGATGGTCGCTACGAGCTGTTGGTCCGAGCCCGGGACGGCAGGCAATTCGCCGAGGACCGGGCGGCATGGGTCGTCGACAACCAGCCGCCGGCTCCGCCAACCCTGGCCTCGATCGAGGTGCGACGCACCAGTGCGACCTCGGCGGAGCTGACAGCCTTCTGGGAAGCACCGGATGATGGATCCACGCTCGTCTACAAGCTCCACTACGACTCTGGCCTCAAGCTCAAAATCGCCGACCTCAGGGGCAAGTTCGCCGTCGAGGGGACCTCCCCACTCATGGTCAACCAGAAGCCTGTCAAGGGTCGCTACTCCGTCCGGCTGACGGGCCTGCAGCCCGCGCAGTGGTATTCGCTGGCCCTTGAGGTAACCGATGCCAAGCAACGCAGCACGATGGGTCCCGTCACAAGCAACCACTCCGACCTCCGGGATCTCGGCGCCACCTACGCCACGACGAGCCAGCATGAGAATCTCCGTTACGGCGAAGGACAAATCAGCCCCAACGAGCTGCACCTGGGAGATTTCAATGGCAATGGACAGGTCGAGTTGCTGACGGTCTCCTCGAAGAAGAGCAAGACCACCAGGAGCGAGATCTCGACTTTCCGCAAGACGAGCCGGACTTCCAACACGTGGGTGCGCAGCAACAGTAGGGCAATCCGGATCTATGGCCCCTTCGGGACGCGGATGTACGACCTCAACCTGGATGGCCGGCAGGACATCGTGGGCTACGCGGCCCCACGTGCGACCTATGGCAGCAAGCCCTATCTGGTCCTTGCCTACGGACGCACCCCGAGCGGCTGCGACCTTACGTTGATCGATCCCCCCAAGCTCGCAGGCTACTCGACGAGCTTCCTTCACCCGGTTCCCGGCCAGTTCGATGGTGATGGAATGCCGGACATCGCCGTTTGGGTCAGCTACACAAGGCCCGGCACGCCGACTCGCTTCGAGTTTCGCATCTACCACGGTCAGGGCACGACGACCCGTCCGACCTTCACGAGCGCCAGCGTTGGTTCCAAGACCTACTTCAACACGACCTCAGCGTGGGATCTCACGGCTGTCGACCTGGACCGCGATGGTGTCGACGAAATCCTGACCACGATCTACATCGCAAGCAAGAAGGCTTTCTTCTACGAAGTCCTGGATCCCTCTGCAGACAAGAGCCAGGTCCTGCGCCGGGCCTCGCTCGAGCCGACGAGAGTGACGCTCCATCACTCGCAGGTGGTCACCCAGGATCGGGATGGCGATGGTGACCTGGATCTCCTGACTTCCGAATACGACGAGGCCAACCGGGTCTACCGCCTGCAAGAGTGGAAGTATGCCCCGAAGAGCGGGCTCTCCCGGGGCTCGTCTCTGATGAATCTGCGCCGGAACCCGGGCCACATCCTGCTGGTCGACCAAGGCCGAGATGGGATTGCGGACCTGATCCTCCATTATGGTGCGGGATTCAAGAATCTCGACACGATCGCGGTGCACAAGGGGCAGAGGGACGCCAAGACCGGTCTGGCCAATGGCAACTTCGGCCCCGAGGAGCTGCTCTCGGTCAGCGCACTGGGGCACGCCCCGGGTAGCAGGATCGCAGCTGCCGACACCGACCAGGACGGCTATCTGGACTTCGTGTCCTACCATCTGAGGCGAAGCACCAACGCCTACTTCCTGGCCTTCTGGGATAGCCGCGCGCGCATGAGACAGACCATCCAACAGCGTCAGGTGCTCGGCGGAGCACAGCGGACGCGCACCAAGAGCGGCACAATCGCACCAGCCTCCCTCCACCAAGGAGGATCCCGGGACATCCTGCTCGGGCAAGACCCACGCGGCTTCGGGTACCTGGCAGCACGCAGCCACGCCTTCAAGAGCACAGGTGCTTTCGATGCCGAAACGCGGATCGAACTGGACGGGGTCCTGCCCGCAGGCATGGAGATCGAAACATCCACGGCGGCCGACGCGAACGGAGATGGCCTCTCCGATCTCTATTTCAAGAGCAAGAAGGGTGCGCTCGGCCTACTCCTCGCGAGCAAGAAGGGCACGACGACCTCCTACAGCTTGCATCCCCTCATGACGGTGTCTGCCGACGCCCGGGTTGGTGTCGCTCGCTTCACTGCGGACAAGACGCCCGACTTTCTGGTGCTGCTTCCGAGTGGCACGGCGCAGGTTTTCGCCCTCAGCCAAAGGGCCGGGCGCTGGGAGCTCTCTGCCGGCCAGCAGATGGCCTTCACGGGCCAGCCGGGTAGGTTCCTCGTGCGTGACTTCAACCAGGATGGTTTCGCCGACATCGCGGCCCAGACCAAGACTTCGCAGTCCAAGACGGGTCTCTTCCTCGAGACCCTCTTCACGATCCAAGCATCCGGCACGAGGGTGCATCGATTCGGCAAGGCCCGGCCCCGCTCGGTGAGTTCCCCCTTCGTCTCCATGGACGCGGGCTCGTTCCGCTACCAGAGCCAGAAGGACATCCTGGTGCTGAACGAAGCCGGCGAGACCTGGATCTACTACCTCTCCGCGAGCAGCAGCTCTCCCTACGTCGACTTCGGAAGCTCGCGTCGAATCTTCACCAAGAGCGATCTGGGTGGCACGCCAGGGCTCGTGCAGGCCATCGAGTTTACCAACGATGGCTGGTCTGACATCGTCGTCGTCACTCCCACCACGAAGACAGCCTCGCTCTATCGAAACGACCCCTCGACATACTCGGCAGGGGTCTCCTTCAGTCGTCGGCAAACGCTCGAGCTGCCGTTCACGCCAACCCGGATCCGCAGCGCGAATCTCAACGACGACCCCTATGTCGACCTCATCCTCGGGGATTCCCGGTCGAAGCAGTTCGCCTTCTATCTGGGAGAAGGCGGCCTCCGCTGACCGCGTGGTGTGCGCGGTCTCCCCGCGCTACGATCTCTGGCCACCGTGGCCGTCATTCGTACCAGACAGCTGAGCAAATCCTACGGCGACCGACCAGCGGTTCGCGGGATCATGTTCGAGGTTCCCGAGGGATCTCTCTACGGCTTTCTCGGTCCGAATGGAGCGGGCAAGACGACGACGATCCGGATGCTGCTCGGGTTGCTCCAGGCGTCCTCGGGTGACGTCGAAGTGTTTGGGCTCGATCCATGGCGCGATGGTCGTCGCGTCCGCGCCGAGATCGGCTACGTTCCCGGTGACCTGCGGCTCTATCCGTGGCTCTCGGTCGAGAGTGGGCTCCGACTCGTAGGCGGAGCGCGGCGGCGTGACGTGAGCGCGCCTGGCCGGCAGCTTGCCGAACGTTTCGGGCTCGATCCGCGCGTGCGCGTGCGACGCATGTCGCGGGGCATGCGGCAGAAGCTCGGGTTGATCCTGGCGCTCGCCCCATCGCCCCGGCTGCTGATCCTCGACGAGCCGGCCAGTGGACTCGATCCGCTGATGCAGGAACAGTTGCTCGCGTGTTTGCGTGAACGCAGCAAGAACGGCGACACGGTGTTTTTCTCGAGCCACACGTTGCGCGACGTGGACGCACTGTGTGACCGCGTTGCGATCATCCGTTCCGGCCGCATCGTCGCCGATGAGTCGCTGGAGGCTCTGCGGGAGCGCCGTGGCTATGATGTATCCGTTCGGTTCGGTCGCGTCATCGAAGGCGAGCCGCCGGCGTTCTTGCAGGTCGAGCGACGTACGGAGTACGTGTGGTCCGGTGTGCTGACAGGCCGCATTCACGAGTTCGTCCAGTGGCTTGCCGGGCTCCCGGTCGAGGAACTCATCGTGCAAGAACCAGAGCTCGAGTCGCTGTTCCGGCGCTACTACGAGGCACCGGAGTGAACCCGGGCATTCTGCGCAAAGCCCTGCGCGAGTTGGCGTGGCCCACCGCGATTGCTGGCGCGGCGCTGCTCGTCGTTCACCTGGTGTTCGCGTGGGTGCTGCCCGGGCTCCTGCAGGAGTTTGGCGGCAACCTGCTGCAGATCGGTTTCATCCGCAACGTCGTTCGCGCGATCTTCGGCACCGAGTTCGCGGATCACATCGACCCGGCAAGCCTGTCGGTCATGCCGTGGGCGCATCCGGTTGGGCTCGCGGTCATCGCCGCGCACACGATCGTCGCGTGCACCCGTGTGCCGGCAGCCGAGATCGACCACGGCACGATCGATATCCTGCTCGCTTTGCCCGTGTCACGCTGGGAAGTTCACCGCGCCGAGGCAGCCGCGTGGTCGGCGAGCGCTCTCGTCGTCGTCCTGTGTGGGGCCGCCGGCAACAGAATCGGCAACCAACTCATACCGGTCGAGCAGCGGCTCGCGGCAACAACTCGCCTGTATGTGGTCGTCAACCTGTATGCCTTCGCGCTCGCGCTCGGGAGCATCACATGGATCGTGGCCGCGCTCAGTGATCGCCGTGGTCGGGCACTCGCCGGTGCGTTTGCCATTTTCATCGGATCGATGTTGGTGTCCTACCTCGCGCAGTTTGTTGCGCTCGCAAAGTATCTCTCGATCGCGAGCATTCTGAGATACTTCCAGCCGATCATGATTCACCAACGAGGAACGTGGCCCGTCGTGCATCTGGTCGTGTTGTGTGCGATTGCCGTCGTGGGCTGGATGCTAGCCGGCTGGATCTTCGCCCGGCGTGACCTGCCGACGGGTTGACCAGCGATCCGACTCCCCACGGGGAGCGTGGCGTCCGGCACAATGGAAGCATGCTCCCGAACACCCCACCCGCAGCAAACCAGCGCCTGTTTCGGAAAGCGCTGCTTGCCGCGACTTCCGTCTTGGTCGCATTCGTAGCTGCGGAGTTCGTCTGGCGGTGGTGGCAATCGAGTTCCTACGGTCCGACCACAAATCCGATCCTGGTGCAGCACGACGCCGCGCTCGGTTGGCGCCACCGTCCGAACGCGCGTTGGCGGCAGCGCTCCGACGAGTTCGACGTCGAGGTCCGCATCAACGAGTGGGGCTATCGCAAGCAGCCATCGATGCCCGGACGACTGCCACGCATCGTCATCCTGGGCGATTCATTTGCGTTCGGTTGGGGCGTGCCGGGAAGCGCGACCCTCGCCGTACGGCTGGAATCGCTCCTCGACGCGCCGGTGTGGAACCTTGCCGTCAGCGGCACTGCCACGGACCAGCAGTCACTTCTGGTGGCAGATCGCTTCCGGCTCGCGCACCTCCCCGCCCCCATCGTGCCAAGTGTCGTCATCGTCGTCTACTGTGGCAACGACAGCGAGGAGGTCCTGCGGGACTATGTCTACGGAAAGCCGAAGCCGCGCT
>CAYSWE010000352.1:0-5536 GCA_964434515.1 uncultured Phycisphaerales bacterium
GCAGACGTTCTCGAGTGCCATTTTCGAAGCCATGGCGAGCGGCGAGTCGTTGCCGTCGCGCAGGTCGACGGTCACGGCGTTGTCCGCGACGTAGCCGTCGACGTGGGCGCCGCAGTCGAGCTTGAGAATGTCTCCCGGTTGGGCGACCGTCGCATCGTCCGGTGGCGGGCAGTAGTGGGCCGCGACGTGGTTGCACGAAATCTGCGCCGGGAACGCGAGCTCGCCGCCCAACTCGCGGATTCTTGCTTCGACCGCCTCGACGACCTCGGCGAGCCGTTTTCCGGGTTGGATGAGCGATTTGCCGTACTCGCGCGCATCGGCGGCGATACGGCCGGCTTCACGAAACTTGTCCAGATCAGGTGGGCGCATTGGCGGGGAAGCATACCGCGTCGGCAACCTCGCCGCCTTTGACAGCTGGTCAAAGATCCGCGCAACCGCTCAGAGGGCGTCGGCGTCCCGGCATTTCGGCAGCGCTTCGAGAAAGCGTCGCCCATACGCACGCCGTCGGGCCCGCGGGTCCAGGATCACGACGCGCCCGTGGTCGGCCGCTGAGCGCACGAGCCGGCCAAAGCCCTGCTTGAACTTGAGCACGGCGAGCGGCACCGAGTAGCCGGCGAAGCCACTCTGACCGCTGCGCTCGAGCTGTTCGCAGCGCGCGGCGATGAGTGGGTGGGACGGCACCGGGAACGGGAACCGTGTGAGGATGACGAGGGTGACGGCGTCGCCGGGCAGATCGATCCCCTCCCACAGCGTGTCGGTGCCGAACAGCACGCTGCGCTCGTCCTCGCGCTTCTTGTCGATCAGCCGAGTCGTCGGTTCGTCGCCTTGCACGAGAAGGTCGATCCCATGGCGGGCGAGTTCGGGTTCGGCGAGCTCGCGGCAGCGCTCGAGCATGCGCCACGAGGTAAACAGCACGAGCGCGCGCCCGTCATTCTCGATGCAGAGTTCGCGGATGCGGTGGCCGGCCTGTCGTTCGAACTCGCCGGCATCGTTGCCTGGGTCGGGCAGTCCTTCTTCGAGGACCAGCTCGACGTTGTCGGCATACGGAAACGGCGAGCCGACGAGCAAGGTGCGCGCCTTACGGACGCCGAGTCGCGAGCGCAGCCATTCGAAGCCGCGTTCCGCCGGCCCGAGGGTCGCACTGACGAGGATTGCGCGCGGCATCTCGGCGAACAGCGCGCTTCCGAGGATCGTGGCCACGCGCACGGGCGCGGCGCGCAGCACGGCCTGCTTTCGCACGCGCTCGATCCAGCGCACTTCGTTTGTGGTCGGTGCCTTGGCGAACGCCGTGACGAGTTCCGCCAGCTCGCCGAGCTGGCGCGCTCGGTTGGCCAGCTCGAGTCCAGTCTCGTCGTCGGCGTCCTCGGCGGCGCGCGCCAAGCGCAGGCCCAGTTCCCGTAGACCTTCGGAGAGTCGATCCTCGATGGTTTCGTCGGCGCCGAGCCGGTACTGTCCTCGTTGGGCATGGTCGAGCATCGCGGCGGGCGCCGCGAAGTAAGCCGCGGCGCGCAGTCGCAGTCGATGCACTAGCTCGGCTTCGCGCGCGAGACCCGCCCGAATCAGAATGCCGCGGCTGCCCTGTTGGCTTACCAGGCGCGAGAGCTGCCACTCGATGCGCGCCGGACTCAAGTAGCCGCCGAGCGATTCTCCGGCGATGGCTTCGAGGTGGTGGGCCTCGTCGAACACGACGCATTCGTGGTCCGGCAGGTAGCGCGCGCCGGCGCGGCGCAGCGCCAGGTCGGCGAAGTAGAGCGCGTGGTTGACAACCAGGACGCGCGCCGAGCGCATGACTCGCTTACCGCGTTGCCAATGACAAGAATCAAAGAACTTGCAGCGCGCGCCGAGGCAGTTGCCCTGCTCGGCCTGCACGTCGTCCCAAACACGTCCGTTCGGAATGAACGAGAGTTCGTTGCGGACGCCCTGATCGGGATGGGAGGCGTCCCACGCAGCGATCGCCGCGATCTGTTCGGCGCGTTCGGCGTCGTGATAGAGCGTCGCGGCACTTTGGGTCGCCCGCTGTAGCCGCCGCTTGCACAGGTAGTTGTTTCGGCCGACCGCGACCGCCCAGGTAAACTCGATGGGCAGCACGGCCTGCAGGAACGGCAGGTCCTTCTGCGCGAGCTGCTCTTGGAGCGCCTTGGTGCGCGTCGAGATCACGACGCGTGTCTTGTGCGCGTCCGCCCACAAGATCGCCGGCAGCAGGTAGGCGAAGCTCTTGCCGACTCCCGTACCAGCCTCGGCTACGAGGGACGCTCCGTCGTCGAGCGCTTCGGCGATCGCCGAAGCGAGCGCCTGCTGCTCCGGCCGCTGCTCATACGTATCAAGGCGTCGTGCGAGTGCCCCCTCGGGGCTGAGGAACTCGCGGACGCGGTCACCAAGTCGCATACGGCCCAATCCTACCCTCGGGCATGGACATCCTGACCAGCAGGCGGGCGTTTTTCCCTATAGCGGCGGTGCCATCGGGCCGAAAAGGATGCCAGCAGCCGGCCTGAGGTTACGTAGTTCTCGGATCGACTGTTGGCGCGGAGCGCTCGGCGAAGTCAGTTTGATTCGCTGGGCGAGCCACGCCGGACAACCGCCGCCGGGTCTTACCCATGATCGCGATGATCCCCCCAATACGTCCGAACCTGATCCGAGGCCCGGCGGCGGTCTGTCTCGCTTTTCTGTGCGCCTTCGGTGGGCTCGTTTCCTGCGTCGTGCAGCACACTGAGCGGGTTCCGCCAGACGCGGGGCCACGCGCGGTCACGTTGCTCGATGCCTGGGACGTGGATCTCGACGACGAACGCGTCGGTCGCGTTTCCCTGATTCGCATCGAAGATCCCGAACGACCGCAGACGTTCTACAAGATCGAATACGCCGACGGCCAGCACGCCGGCTGGGTCGATCTGTCGGGCCGCGCCTGGCGGCGAGAGCCGTTCCGTGCGGGGCTCGTGCTCATCGGGACGGATCCCATGGCCGAGAACGTGAGGCGTCTGCTCGACTTGACTCGCCGGCCGCAGCTGCGGCACGTGAGCCCCGCCGCTTCGGACACAGGCTTGTCGACCCGCGTCGAATGACCGAGGATCTCGCGTTCGAGTTCCGTCGCAGAAGAGAGCCCAATGCCCAAGCAAGAACGTCCGGAGCCTAGATCGGTCCAGCAGTCGCACGTCGAGATGACGGAGATCGTCATGCCCAACGATGCGAATCCGCTGGGCAACCTGATGGGAGGGCGCGTCATGCAGTGGATCGACATCGCGGCGGCGATCGCCGCCGGGCGGCACTCGCGGCGTCAGTGTGTGACCGCCAGCGTGGATCGCATCGATTGGCTTGCCCCGGTGCGCGTCGGTAGCATCGTGTTGTTGCGGGCGTCGGTCAACGCGGCGTTTCATACAAGCATGGAGTGTGGGGTCAAGGTGCTCTGCGAGGATCGCGCGACCGGGCGTCAGACGCATGTTGCGAGCGCGTACCTGATCTTCGTCGCACTCGACAAGAGTACGGGACGGCCCGTAGCTGCTCCGCCCGTTTTGCCGGAGAGCCCGGAGGAGGAGCGTCGGTGCGAGGAGGCCAAGGCGCGCCGCACGTCGCGCTTGGCGCTGCGGGCCTCCGAGCAGAAGTCCGGGAACCTCTAGGCGCCGCCGGTCGCGGATGGCATCGCTGGTCGGGAATCTGCAGGGGCTGAAGCCGAGCCAACTCAAGTCGCTCGAACGTCTCGCTTCCCGGCGCACCGACCGGGCGCGACTGATCGGCTACGACCTTGCGCGCGATCTGGGCGAGCTCGCCTGGCAGCTGCGGCGCAATGTCGGAGTGCTCCTCGATCGTGCCGGGCATGTGCGGCGGGTCCTCGTCGGCGACATGCACGGCGTGGAGCTCCCCGCGGATCTTGGCGCAGCGCCGCAGCCGGGGCGGTTGCGGGGCGAGCGTCTGATTCGAACCGATCTGCGCGGGCAGATCGAGATCCGCGATGCGGACCGCAACCTTCTCGTGCGCCACCGGCTCGATGCGCTCGTTCGGCTCGAACTCGACGAGGTCGGTGAGGTCCTTTGGGTGCGTCACGCCTTCCTCGACCCTGCGCGCATCGACACCGATGCGCGCGAACACCGTCTTGTGACGGAAGCGCCACCGAAGCGGCTGTCAGGACTCGCCGACGACTATCTCGAGAGCATCGCGGCGCTCGAGGAGGAGATCAGTCGTCGGGCCCTCGGCCTGCATCGCCAGGGCGCTGGTGAGCGCGCTCTCCTGGTCGGCGTCCACGATGGCTCCCGTGCGCAGGCCGAGACAAGGATGGCGGAGCTCGGCGACCTGGCCCGCTCGGCGCTTTTCGAGGTCGTGGGGCAGACTCTACAGAAGCGCGATCGACCGGACCCGCGCACCCTCATTGGTCGCGGCAAGGTCGCCGAGATCGCGCGCCTGGCAGTCAAGTACGGAGCCCAGGACTTGATCGTTGATCGCGAGCTGACCGGCATGCAGCAGCGCAACCTCGAGGATCACGTCGGCCTCGCGGTGATCGATCGGACCGATCTTGTGCTGCGCATCTTCGAGCGGCGCGCACACACCCGGGCCGCACGGCTGCGCGTGGCGCTGGCCCGCATGCGTTATCAGCTACCGCGGCTCGCGGTTCGCGATCACGGACTGTCGCGCATCGGGCGTTCGGGAGCCGCGGGACAGGGAACGCGCGGTAAGGGCGAGCGCCGGATCGACCTCGATCGCCGGCGCATGCGCGACCGCATCCGCCGCCTAGAGTCCTTGCTCGAGCGCGTGGCCAAGCAGCAGGCCACCAGGCGCAAGCAACGCGAGCTGGCCGGTCTGCCGATCTGTTCGCTGGTGGGATACACCAATGCCGGGAAGTCGTCGTGGCTCCATGCGCTGACTGGCGCCGAGGCGTTCGCCGAGGACCTGCTCTTTGCGACGCTCGACACCTGCGTGCGTCGCACGCGGTTGCCTTCAGGGATGCCGGTCTTGCTCGCCGATACCGTGGGGTTCTTGCGCGAGCTTCCAAAGGGGCTCTATGACGCCTTCCGGAGCACGTTGGAGGAGGTCACGCGGAGTGACCTGCTGGTCCACGTCGTGGACGTGGCTGCGCCCGACGCCGAGGAACAGGAGGAGGCGGTGTTGGCCACGCTGACCGAGCTTGGTGCATCGTCCATCCCGCGGCTTACGCTCTACAACAAGGCGGATCTCGTCGATCGCGAGTCGTGGGAGCCGATCGCGTCGCGGCGCGGCGCCTTCCTGGTCTCGGTGCACGATCGCGACGACCGCCTTGCCGTGCGTGCCCGACTGGACGCCGCGCTGCTCGAGGTCCGACCACAGGCTCGCCGCTTGTTCCTCGGAGACTCTGGCCCAGAATGATCGCATGGCCACGCCGATTCGTACACGCACTGCCGAACTTGCCGCTGACCTCGAACCGGAACTCGAGGCGGCCATCCGCGGGGCCCCCGACATGCCTGCGACGCTGCGCGCTGGGATGGAGCACGCCACGCTCGGTGGTGGCAAGCGGTTGCGTCCGGCGCTCGTGCGCGTCACGTGCGAGTTGGTCGGCGGGTCGCGCGCCGAGGCGATT
>CAYSWE010000353.1:0-5530 GCA_964434515.1 uncultured Phycisphaerales bacterium
GCCAGGGCAAAGATGGCCAAACCTGCAAACGTCCCAGAGAGCTTCATCGGATTCCTCTTCGCCTCAAACGACTCGTGGGACTCACTCTGTCGTCATTACGCGACCGGAAGCTGGAGCGGTCAGCGTTGTCTGGTGCCGTTTGCAGGGCTCTTGCGGAACCACGCATAGCCGTGTCTTCTAGGCGGAATGCAACGCGAAGATGCTGTGGCTATCCTGCACGAGATGACCGAGTCCGCGAGCCTGCTTCGGCACGCACGCACGGTCGAGCTTGTGATGCGAAGCCTTGCCGAAAGGCATGGCGAAGATCCTGGCGAATGGGGCAACGCCGGCTTGTTGCACGACGCCGACTATGAGAAGTGGCCGGACGAGCATCCCCAGAGGATCGTCGCTCGATTGCGCGAACTCGGCGAAGACAAGATCGCGCATGCGATCTCGGCGCACTACACCAAGTGGGGGGTTCCCTACGACACGCAATTGTCCAAGGCGCTCGTGGCGACGGACGAACTCACGGGATTTACCGTGGCGTGCTGTCTCGTGCGGCCCGAGGGCATCGGCACGCTACGACCCAAGAGCGTACGGAAGAAGTTCAAGGACAAGGGGTTCGCCGCCAAGGTCGAGCGGGCAGAAATCGAACGCGGCCTCGAGCTCTTCGGCGTCGAGTTCGGCGAGCACGTGCAAGCCATCATCGATGCGCTTTCACCACACGCCGCGGAGCTTGGCATCGCCGGATCGGTCGCGGGGCAAGACTGATGGCTTGGATTCGGCAGGTCGCTGACGACGAAGCGACCGGACGGCTTGGCAAGATCTATGCGGATGCGATCGCCCGCGCCGGGCGCGTCTATGGCATCGTGCGGCTGATGTCGTGTGAGCCACACATCCTCGCGGCATCGCTTGGGCTCTATGCGACGACGGTGACCGACGTTCGTTCGCCGCTGCCGCGATGGTTCCGCGAACTCGTCGCTGTGGTGGTGTCGCGCACCAACGCGTGCTTCTACTGAACGCAGGCGCACTTGGGGGACCTCCGTGCCGAGGCGCCCGAAGACAAGCGCGACGTGCTCTGTTCCGACGATCCATACCCCGTGCTGTCCGAGACCCAGGCCGCGCTGCTGCGCTATGCGGAGAAACTGACGGCGACGCCGGCGGCCTGTTCTCAGGCCGACGTCGAGATGCTCCGCGAGGTCGGTGCGACGGATGTGGAGATCCACGCTCTGGTGCAGATCGCGGCCTACTTCAACTACATCAACCGCGTTGCGGATGCGCTTGGCGTCGACCTCGAGCCTGAGTTCAAGCGCCGAACCGAGTAGGGAATGATTGGGCATCGCCGGCCGCTCGCCACATCGGCACGTAATGGCTCCCGTCCGATCCGACTCGTGTGGTTGGGTCGAAGGGAGACTAAGATGAACTGGATTCACTCAAAGACGCTTGGGCTGATCGTATGCAGTGGCACCGTCTTGGCGCAGGGCGCGACGACCGACGCCTCGCCGGTGAAGGTGCAGAAGACCGCCGGCCTGGCGAAGCGGGTCAAAGCGTTGCCGGCGTTGCGCAGCTTTTCTGATCTAAGAAACAAGGATGTTTGCGACCGCACGGGAAAGGCTGTCGCGACCGTGACCGATGCAATCATCGATGCACGCACCGGGACGACGCTCTTTGCGGTCGTCACAACCAAGGCAGGCCAGCACGTTGCCGTGCCTGCCAGGAAGCTCGGCTGGAAGACCCTGGCGGCGGGCTGGCGACTCGTGCTCGACGGGTCGGCCGAATCGCTCGGCGCAGCACCGAGCTTCGCGTTCGACGAGTGCGACAAGCTGCTTGGCAGTCGCGAGTTCCGCGATGCGACGCACGCCGCCTTCGGCGCGCTGCCCAATCTGCCGCCGTTGCCGGTCCAGCGCGCCAAGGACGCGTCGGCGTCAGGCAAGACCAAGGGGGACACCGCGGATGCGGCTGGGCACCGGGACACCTGGAAGCTTGCACCCTGCTACCAGCGTGCCACCGACATCGGCAAGGCCGCGCTGCTAGCCAACCCGGACTCTGCACACGCGGCGGAGGGACCGGTGACCGCCGGGAGGATCGTCGACGTCGTCACGGATGCGAACGGCCGGCGGATCCACTTCGTCGTCGTCGAGCGGAAGGCGTCGGAGCGCGTCGCGGTGCCTTGGGCGGCGTTCGCGCTCTATCGCAGGGGCACCGCCCTCGGTGCGCGCGTCTTCAAGACCGCCAAGCAGTTGTCGGGCGTTCCCACTCTGCAAGAAGCGGCGGCCAAGCAGCTGGCACAGGACAAGTTCCGCTCCAAGGTCTGCCGCTTCTTCGGTGTCGCGAGCCCGCGAATCTAAGATCGACCCCCTTCGTACTGGCCAATCGTGATAGAAGAAATGTGTCAGAGTCATTTCTTCTATCAAACGAGAACCCAGTGCGATGTCTCGAGTTCTGAGCCCTACGATTCTGCTGGTCGTCTTGTCGTGCTCAGCCGTCGCATCAGCCCAGGTCCCGAACCGCCAGTTCGGTTTTCCACAGCATCGACCGGAGCGGCCGCTACCGGATGGCCTCGTGCGACGCTTTGGTTTTGCAGCGGAGCGCAAACAGCTTCGCTCGAAAGATCCAGCGCAACGCCTGCGCGCGCTCGTGAGCCTGGCCGCCGCCGCCGGAGAGCACCGGGCCTACGTGTCGCCGCGGCTGCTCGTCGCCGGTCTGGCGGACGGTGACGTGCCGCTCCGCCGCGCGCTCTGCCGTGGGCTACTCGCTCGTGGCCCGACGGGAATCCCGGAGACGGTGGCTGCGCGGTTGCGGCGCGTTGCACGCGAGGATACGGACGCCACGTGCCGGTTTTCGGCGGCGGCTGCGTTGCTCGTGGCCGGCTGGGAGGCGTCGGCGAACTGGTTCGATCGGGCTGCCAAGGACGCCGCGCTCGCGGACGCCGATGCGGCGCTCGCAGCCGTCCGGTCTCTGGTTGGTCGGGACACCCGGGGGCCTTGGGGGTTTCCGTACGAGCAGGCGCGAATCCGTTCGCGACTTCGTCTGGGAGCCAAGCTGGGGATGCCCATCCTGCGGCGCGCACTCGCGTCGAAGTCTCCGGCGATTCGTTCCGAGGCGGTTCGCATGGCCGGGGTTCTCCGGGACCGTGCGCGTCCGCTCTACACCGCCATGTTGCGCGGCCTCTTGGATGGCAAGAAAGGATTCGCCGGCGTAGCGCGTGTCTGCTGTTCGCGCATGGATCCGCGAGGCCCCAATGTGCCGCTCGTGCTTGCCCTGGCACGCCAGTGGAACGACCAGCCTCCGCCCGCCCAGGTCGCGCTCGTGTTTGGGCTCGGAGACGCCGCTCGACCGGTCGCCCGCATCGCTGAGCGGATTCTTGCGAGCGGGCCGGCGGCGCCCCCGAAGGTGCGCCGACAGCTGCGCGCGATTGCGCTCCTGGACCCATCGTCGCCGAAGCGCGAACTTGCGCGCCTGCGGACCCTGGTTGCAGCCGGGGACGAGGTCGCCATCCGCGATGACTACGCGCGGCTCGGGCGGTTTGCGGTGCCCGCGATTCCTACGTTGCTCGAGTTCGGCAAGAAGCATCCTCCGTTTGCGGGTTACGTCGTGCGCGCCGCAACTCGGCTCGCCGACTTCGCCACCCCGCAGCAGCGTTCGGCGATGATTCGCGGTGCGGTCGACCTGGCTTGCAACGACCCAAGCGCCGCCCTGGCCGAACTCCGTGGATTCGGAAAGGACGCCCTGTTGCGGCTCACGCACCGAGGCAAGTTGTTGCGGCGCACGACTTGTACGGTTGTGTGCCGCGCGCTCGCGAGCGACCCTGCGTTGCTCCGGTCCCTGACCAAGAGTCCAGATGCTGTGCTGCGCGGAGCCGCGATCAACGCTTTGTCGTGTGCGCCGTCTTCTGCGTCGATCTCTTGTTTGGTGGAGGCGCTCACGGATCCCGTTGCAGGAGGGGAAGTCGAGGGTGCGTTCGGCCGCATTGCCGGTGCGCATTGCGAGGTCGTCACACCGTTCTTCCCGCGCCTCGTTGCGCTTGTGCAGGAACACCCGGAGTCTCTGGCGATCGCCTATGCGATGCGTTGGTTCCTGCATCGGCTGGAGCCGGCACAGCTCGCGGCAATCGAGCCGGCGCTCCACAAATGGGCCACTGGGAATGACCCCAACATCGAGTTACGCGCCGCAGTCGCGCTGCTTCGGCTGGGGCGGCGCTTGGATCCGGTGGAGCTCCGTGTCGCGGCCAACATCTCGCGTTGTGCCCCGCTGCCGGGGAACACGCCGCACAGCTACGTCTGGATACTGCGCAACGCCACTCGTGGAAGAAAGCGGCTGTTTCCGGCGGAGGTCGCCGAACTCGATCGCCTGCGCACATGGCACGACGACCCGCATGTGCGGCTCTGGGCCACGCGATTCCTGCGGCTGCCGTCCAAAGCACGCGCTGCGCGCATCGAATCGCTTCGCTGGGCGCTCTATGATCCGAGCGTCAAGGTGCGTTTGGCCGCAGTGCGGGGTCTGTCGGCTTGGTCGGATGACGCTCCGATACCTCCCCTCATCTTGCCTCCAGGGTGCGTGCCCGAGCGCAAGGCAATCGATGCCGCGCTTCGGGAGGCGGCGGTGTTGGATCCGAGCGCGCAGGTTCGCAGCGCGGCAAAGCACGCGCTCGAAGGCTAACTCGTCGACCTTCGGCGCTCGGTCCTCGGCGTCGCTACTTGAAGTTGGCCGCTCGGTCGGTGCGGAATCCCCACTTGCGGACGCTGCGGTCGGTCTTGAGTTCGACCGTCAACGTGTCGCCGTTGACGATGGCCCAACCGTCGGTGCGGCCGAACGCGTTGCCGC
Organism: uncultured Phycisphaerales bacterium; assembly: GCA_964434515.1. GTDB lineage: Bacteria > Planctomycetota > UBA1135 > UBA1135 > CAYSWE01. Next base: position 4,804 of record CAYSWE010000353.1, read on the forward strand.
TGCCATTGCTGATCAGGTTGCCAGAAACCGTGAACTTGACGACACCGTTCTTGTCTTTGATGCGCACGAAGTCGTAGCTCGCCTCGGTATCCAGGCGGTTGAAGTGTACGGCGACCCGCTGCGCGCCAGCGTTCTGGTAGGTGAACGCATAGGTGCGGTTGTTGGAGTAGTTGTGGGGTGTGTTGCGGACCCAGTCGAGATAGTGCCAGGTCGCTCCACCGCCGCCGCCGCCACCGGTCGTCCAGTTTGCGTTGATTGTGCCGGTCGGGTTGCCGCTGAAGCCGTGGACCAGGACGTGCCACGTGCCCGCCGCCGGACTCGCGAACGTCACGCTCTCGCTCGAGCCACCGATGTACGGTGCCTTGAACGTTGCTGTGTTGTGGTTCCCCTGATCTCCGGGCCAGTTGACCGGCGTACTCTTCACATAGAGATCGGCATCCCCGGTTCCCGTGAGGGTGACCGTCAGGTTGGTAGCCCCAGACGGAACGGCGATGGTCCAGGTCTTGGTTCCGCCGGTTGCTACCGAGTAGTTTTGCGTGGCGCCCTTCTGGAGTTGTCCGGAACCGCCGCCACCGCCACCGCCGCCGGCCTGCTGGATCGCCGCCATGATCGCAACGCGACGCTTGGCCGAGTCGCCGATCACGCTGACGCCGGTGCTCTGATACAGCGAGACAATGCCGCTCTGGTTGCCCGCGAAGCCCGGCACTGCCTGTATGAACTGCGCCGT
>CAYSWE010000354.1:0-5529 GCA_964434515.1 uncultured Phycisphaerales bacterium
CGTCGCCCTACGGTCCCGGTGACGGATGGACGAGAGTGCGTGCTTTGGGCGCGTCGATCTGCCAGGATCCAGTCATGCGTAGATGGGTCGTCTCCCTGGCACTGGTCGCCGCGTCCTGCGGTACCTTGCGTTCGGGCGCATCCGGGGTCGTGAAGGTTCCGTTCGGCACGACAGGGAGTGGCGTGGCCGTCGATGCATGGGAACTGGTCAACGCGCACGGGCTACGAGCGAAGCTGTCGTGTCGCGGAGCCACGTTGGTTTCGCTCCTGGTCCCCGATGGTGCTGGCGGCGCTGTGGACGTCGTGCTCGGCTTTGACGACGTCTCTGGCTACGAGTCCGACGCCAACGATTACTTCGGGAGCACGATCGGCCGGGTCGCCAATCGGATTGCCAGGGGGCAGTTCTTGCTCGATGGGACGAAGTACTCCCTGGCGATCAACAACGGGCCAAATCACCTGCATGGCGGCTTGCAGCGCAGTTTCGACAAGGTCGTCTGGTCCTCCGAGGACGTGAGTTCGGCGCAAGGTGCACCCGCGGTCGCGTTTCGCTACGAGAGCCCGCACCTCGAGGAGGGCTACCCTGGCCGACTCGACGTTCGTGTGGTCTATACCTTGACGGAGGAGGACGAGCTGCGCATCGACTACGAGGCGCGAGCCGACCGGCGGACGCCGGTGAACCTGACCAACCATACCTATTGGAATCTCGCTGGGGCTGGTCGTGGGACCATTCTCGATCACGAAATCGAGATCGCAGCGACGCAGTACACTCCGACCGACGAGACGCTGATTCCGATCGGCGTCTTGGCGCCAGTCGCGGCGACGCCTCTGGATCTTCGCCAGGCAACACGCATCGGCGACCGAATCGCGACGCTCCGCACGACGGCCGCGCTCGGCTACGATCACAACTTCGTGCTCGACGGGCCCTCTGGCGTGCTGCGGTTTGCGGCCAGGCTGCGCGATCCGAAGAGCGGTCGTTCGCTCGAGATCGATACAACCGAGCCTGGGCTGCAGTTTTATTCGGGCAACTTCTTGCATGGCCAGAAGGGCAAGTCCGGCCTGGTCTACGAGAAGAACGGCGCACTCTGTCTCGAAGCTCAGCACTATCCCGACTCGGTGAATCAGCCGACGTTCCCGTCGATCATCCTGGAGCCGGGTGCTGTGTACCGGCAAACGACGATTCATCGGCTTCGGTGGTAGCGTCGAGTTCTGAGGTTACACTGCCGGCATGATCGGCATCCCCAAAGACGAGCGGCTGCGACTGCTCAAGTTCGTGTGTTCGTTTGCTTGGACGGACCTCCGTGTGACCGACAGCGAGCGCGACGTGATTCGACAGCTCGTGGCGGCCCATGAACTGGACGCGGACGAGCGGGCGCAGGTCGAGCGCTGGATCGAGGTGCCGCCTCCGGCTGAGGAGGTGGATCCACTGGAGATTCCGCGTGAGCATCGACAACGGTTTGTGGAGAACGCACGGCTGATTGTCGTCGCCGACGGGCAGGTCGCCCCGGCGGAACGCGACGCTCTACGCATTTTCGAAGAGCTGCTGACAGGCGCGTGACGGAGTCCGCTAGCCAGCTCACGAGCCCAAGAAGCGGGAAGGCCCAACCAAGCTGGCTGACGATCGCCGGGTGGTGTGGCACGCTCGCGATCCTCGGCGCCTACCTCGGGAACAGCTTCGCCTGGATCGACCGGGGAGTCGTGTACCAACTCCTCAATCTCGGCGGAGCGCTGGCGCTAGCGATCGTCTGCTGGGACCGCCGCGCATGGCAGCCGCTCGCGCTCGAGGTCGTTTGGGCCGTCATTGCCGGGATCGCGCTCGTCCGGCTCGGGCTGGGCTTCTAGAAGCCAGACGACAGCGAGGCGTTCGGCGTGTTGCTCCGTGCCAAGGCAGCAAGCCCCGCGGCCAGGAGTGTTCGCGTCGCATCACGCTTGGTGTTGCCGCGGACAATCAGGTCGGCGTGCTTGCGGCTCGGCTCGACCAGCCGATCGTGCATCGGTTGGACCACGTCTGTGAACTGCCGGCAGATGCCGGCGACGTCGCGGCCGCGCTCGCTGTGATCGCGGTGGACGCGGCGTGCGAAACGCAACTCCGTGGACGTTTCGACAAAGACTCGGTAGTCGAGGCGTTCGCGGATCGCATCGATCGCGAGTACGAGGATGCCTTCGACCAGGATGATCGGCCTGGTGCGGATCCGCTCGGTTGTCGATGCGCGGGTATGGCGAGCAAAGTCATACTGCGGCTTGTCGATGGAGCGCCCGGCTTTGAGCGCGTCGATGTGTGCGGTCAACAGTGCGATTTCGAACGCGTCCGGCGCATCGAAGTTGACTTGTAAACGTTCCGCCATGCTCAGCGCCTCGAGATCGCGGTAGTAGGCGTCTTGGTCGACGATGCAGCAGGCGTCGTCACCGAGCTGATCGTAGAGAGCGCGTGCGAGTGTGGTTTTTCCGCTTCCGGAGCCACCCGCGATGCCGACGACAATTGGGCTCATGTGACGGTAGTTTCCCACAGCGCAGGGCGAGAGCGAAGGCGGAACGATGAGGGGGTCTCGAGCAAGCGGCCGTTTATACCCGGGAGCGGCAAGCGCCACCTACGCAGAATCCCGAGATGGCGTTAGACTATGCGCTGCCCGCAGTTCTGCGGGCAGCATCACAACCCTCAATTCGGAGTCCACATGCTAGCAATCGCAGTTTCTCTGCTGCTCCCCATCCAGGCTCAGCTTCACGCCAAACCCGTCCAAGGTCCGCCCGTGGATCGGACCGTGCATGGTCTTGCTGGAAAGGCCCCAGGCACTGAGCGCTGGCTCGTCACCTTCAAGACACGTTCGTTCGATCTCAGCACCTTCCGGGCGGCCAACCACAATGGTGCGTCCGCTGCGCGCGTCGCGGCGATCGTCGCCGGACTCGAGGCGAAGGTCCAAGCCGATCAGCGGGAGTTTGTCAATTTCATCGAAGCTCTTGGTGGGACCGTGACCGCCCAGTGGTGGCTCATCAACGGCTGCGCCGTCGAGGTGCCGGCCGCGGCCGTCGCCAAGCTGCGCGCCCATCCCAACGTCCTTCGGCTGGACCCGGAGGCGATCGCCGAGCCGGTCCGATTCATCAAGGTTTCGACCAACTCCAAGAATCACAACGCGGACTCGGTGCACGCTCGCCTGGTCAAGGGCAAAGGCGTCACGGTTGCCATCATGGACACCGGTCTCGACAACCCGATGGGGACGAGTGGCCGGCCGCACCAGACCTTCTACGTCAACGGTGACATCAAGAACAAGACCGGTGGCGGCATCGGCGGTTCGCGTCTGGTCTCCAACAAGACCTATGGTCGCGCTGGGCCGGACGACGTTCACAATCACGGCACCGCCGTCGCCGGGATTGCGGCCGGCGAGAAATGGGCCAACGCTGGTGGCGACTCGGGCCACGCGCCGCTGGCGTCGTTGGCCGGCTACTGCATCGCCGACAACTCGAGTGGTGGAGCGCAGTTCCAGAACATCGTCAACGCCTGGCAAGCCATCGCGGCGGACAAGGTTCGGCTCAAGATCGGTTGCGCAAACAATAGCTATTCGGGGACGTCGGATCCGGCGCACGCTAGTCAGCAAGCGCTCGATTCGGCCGCGCTCAACGCGGACGTGTTGCCGGTGGTTGCCGCAGGCAACAGCGGTGGTAGCACCTTCCGCAGCCAGTCCTGCGCCAACGGTTTGGCGGTTGCCGCCGTCAATCCAAACTCGCACACGATGGCGTCGTTCTCGTCGCGTGGTCCGCTGTCTGGTGACACCAAGCGTTTCTTTCCAGACATTTCGGCGAATGGCGTGGGCACGTTCATGCCGTTGCGCAACAACGAGACGTCGCGCTGGGTCGCCTCGGGCACATCGATGGCGTCGCCGCAAGTTTGCGGCGCGGCCGCGTTGTTTCGCTCGGTGCGTCCTCTTTCGAATGCGCTCGAGACCAAGGCCGCGCTCTTGGCCACGACCAAGAGCATCGCCAAGCAGAACAAGAATCCGCCATTCAACAGTCGCAACGCGTATGGCATGGGCTACCTGAAGGACGATACGCTGATCAACCTCGCTCAGGGGCGCATCGGCGGCATGATTGCGCGCGGGACCATCACCAGCACGTCCCAACCCAAGACGCTGGGCTTCACGGTGAAGGCGAAGAAGGCATACGCCATCGTCATCGCCTGGCATCGCCACAAGCTGGCCACGAAGAACTGGAGCGATCTCAACCTCGAAGTCAAACGGGGCTCGACGACGCTCGCCAGTTCGAAGACCACGCGCAACCTCTACGAGAAGGTCACGATCTTCGCGCAGACGGCTGGCCGCATCAACGTCGTCATTTCTGCCAAGAGTCTCGAGGTTCCGTCCGTGCCGTACGCGGTCGTCATCGCCGAAGTGCCGCCGCCGTTCATCGACGGACAGGTCACCGCGTTTGGGGCTGGTTGCCGTGGCTCGGGTAAGCCTGTGGGAGTCGACACGGTCATCCCGTCGGCGTTCAAGTCGAAGTTTGGCCCGACGTTCAACGAACTCGGCGTTGGCTTCAACAACCACCGCTACCAGCAAGTGTTTGGCAAGAACGCTGTGCCGGCCAGCTTCACTGCAGCCCAGATGGCCTTCCGCCAAGAGGAAGCGTCTTTCCCCGGGCCCGTGCGCAACTATTGGGTCGAGCTCGAGGTCGCGATGGGCTACTCGGCGCTGTCGCCACAGAAGATGTCGACGACGCTCGCAAAGAACATCGCTGGTAGTCTGACCACGGTGCTGCGCAAGAAGCGTGTGAACCTGCCGGACTGGACCGCGAAGAACCCTTCGGTCAACAACTGGAAGGTGAGGATCTCGTTCGATCGCCCGTTCGTGCACCGTACGACCGCGAACCGCTTCCTGCTGGTGGACATCAAGAAGACCAACTCGTCCAACGGCAACAACGACACGCGCTACTACGCCGACGCGTTCCAAGACCAGGCGAACTGGTTCTCCAGTCGCGTCTGGGCTCGGAACCCGACCGACAAGGTGGGACAACTCGCGTCCGGTTTCGGCAGCGTCATCGGTTTCAACTCGGTCACCACGGGCGCCGTGCCGCGCGCGAGCGTCAGCGGCTCGGTCGAAATCGGCGCGACCTACAACGTCGACGTCGCGCAGGCGGCGCCAAGCACTGCGATGGCTCTGTTCTCGGGGATCTCCAACACGAAGTGGGGCGCGATTCCGTTGCCGCTCGATCTCGCGGGCCTCGGCGCCTCGGGGTGCAAGCTGCTAGTGAGCATCGACTTCCTGTTCCCAGGCACGACGAACGCCGCGGGCGTCGGCTCGTTCAACTTCCCGGTGCCGAGCGACAAGAACCTCATCGGCGGCGGCCTGTTCCATCAGGTCGCCGTGCTCGACACGAAGGCCAATGCTCTGCACTTTGCCTTCTCAAACGGTCTGCGCGTAACGCTGGGCGGCCAGCCGTAGGAGCTGCGCCCCGCCGCCGGCATGCGCTGCCGGCGGCCGGGCTGGCTCTGCTCTTGCACTACGGTGTGCGCTTGTGGAAGTGAGTTCTCAGTTGCCCAGGACCT
>CAYSWE010000355.1:0-5517 GCA_964434515.1 uncultured Phycisphaerales bacterium
ATCTAGCCCTGGCTGCTTTGGTCGGAAAACGGGGTTTTCGGCCGCGTTTCTAGGATCCTGGGCTGCGAATCTGAATCAGATCTGAAGCCAGCGCCTTGCACGTTGCCATGCCATCGACCCCGAAGTTCGGCCCGCACCCTTGAGTGGCCCCTGGCAAGTGTATTCTGGTTTCGTCATGAATGGATTGGTGCCAGCTGCGACCGTGGTGCTCGCTTGTGTGTTCCCGCCGTGTTCGAACGCACAGGCCGGCCGATTGCGGACCTTTGCCAAGGCGTTCTCGGTCCGCCGGAAGCCTGCCGAGCCGGCGGTCGTCGCGGCGCGTCGCAAGCTGTTGGCCGCCGTAGCGAAGTTCGATTCTCCAGCCGGAGCGCGCGTGCTAGTCGCTGCGTATCGCAATCTCGAGATCGAGTGCAGTGTTCGGCGCGAGAAGCGCCGGCGCATCTTGGTCAAGGACAATGGTGTCCGGTTGGAACGGCTGCGCGCCGAGATGCATCCTTCGCTCGCTTTCGAAGCGTCGATCGCTCGTCGAATCGAGCAGCTGCACTCGCCTGACGCCCGCGCCGCCATCGGCAAGTTGCTGAACGAGAAACGCTTGCCACTGCGGTTGCGCCTGCTCGGGGCGCGCGTCGCGGCGCGGCTCTTCGATGCGGCGCGCATGAAACCCTCGGCAAGCTTGGACCTGGAGTCGCTGCTGGTCATTCTCGAAGCCGTGAAGAGTCTCGAGCGCAACGGCCAGAAGCTCGGCGCGTTTGCCCTCGCGGCGCTGCGCCGTCCGGAACCGGTCGCGCGGCAATGCGCCGTCGAGACCCTCGAGGCGCTGTGTTGGCCTGGGTCCTTGCGGCCGCTCATCGACTTCGTTCGTGTCGAAAAAGACCTGACGCTTCGAGCTCGCGCCGGCGAGGCACTGGCGGTCTTGACCAAGCAGGACCTCGGCACCTCGTCGGTCTCGTGGAAGGCGTGGTTGGCGGAACAGGGCGGGCCGTATCTGCGCGGCGAACGGCCCCTCGGTGGCGGCAAGGCTAAGCGTGACCGGGTGCAGAAGGACGGCTACTACTTCGGCTTGCCGTTGGACCAGCCCTCCATCTTGTTCGTGCAAGACAACTCGCAGTCGATGCAGGTCCGGCTTGGCCAAGCAACGCGCATCGGTCGCAGTCGCGACGAGCTCTGTCGAGCGCTCGACGCACTCGGTCCCAAGCAGCGCTTCAACATCGTCCTGTTTGCCAACCGCGTGTGGCAGTTTGCCGATCACCAGCTCGAGGCTAGCAAGAAGAACGTCACGCGGGCCAAGGCCTGGGTGCGCGCCGAGAAGCTCGAGTTCGGCACCGCCACCTACAACGCGCTCGAGCAAGGATTCGTGTTGGCTGGCCGCGGTAGCGACGACCGCTACTATGAGCCGGTCATCGACACGATGTTTGTCCTGAGCGATGGGCTACCGACGGTGCGACGACTCCGCGCACGTGGTGTGCACGCCGACATTCCTGGCGAGATCCTCGCCGCCGTCCGTCGCTGGAATGCGTTCGGTCGCATCCAGATCCATACGATCTACCTCGCCGGTAAGGGCCGACGACAACCACGTGCCGTCGACTTCATGCGCAAGCTGGCCCGGCAGAACCGCGGCCGCTTCGTCGAGCATTCTTGATAGAAAAAATGACTACGACACGCTATTTCCGAGCAGGCGGCGGGCTAGTTCGGCTGGGTCGCTGGCTTCGGTGACGGCGCGGAAGATCCCCTCGAGGTCGCCTTGTTGGGCGTCTTTGGCGCGTAGCTCGGCGAGGGTTCCGTGCGCTTCGAGCTTGCCGGCGCGGAGGATCAGGATGTCGCTGGCGACCTTCTCGACGATGTCCAGGAGGTGGGAGCAGTAGAGCACGGCCTTGCCGCTCTCTGCCAACACGCCGAGGAACTCCTTGACGAGCTGCGTCGTTTCGGCGTCCAAACCGGACAACGGTTCGTCGAGCACGAACACGTCGGGGTCGGGCAGCAGCGCCACCGAAAGCACGACCTTCTGGCGCATCCCCTTCGAGAAACCGACGATCGGATCGTCGATGCGGTTGGCGAGCCCGAGCACGCCGAGGAGATGCTGGGCGCGGGCCTCGATCTGCTCGTCCGACATGTGGTGGAGCCGCCCCTTGAGCAGGAGCGTCTCGCGAGGGGTCAGCGTGTTATAGAGGCTGCCATGCTCGGGGACGTAACCGAGCCGCGCCTTGGCGCCTTCCGGATCGCGAGCGACATCATGACCCGCGACCGTGACGCGACCCGCCGTCGGCGCCTGCAGGCCGACCACGCAGCGCACCGTCGAGGTCTTGCCGGCGCCGTTCGGACCGAGCAGGGCGACCACGCTGCCGGGGCGCACCGCAAAGCTTACGTGATCCACGGCGCGATGTTCGCCATAGTCGACTACGAGGTCCTCGATCGAAATCCCGGAAGCTTCGTGTGTGCTGGAACTCACTGCGGCGTAGTCTCACGTGAGCTGGCTCGGCGTGCCAGTGCAATCATGACAGACACTCCACAGATCCTGGACTACGTTCGACAGCAAACCGAGTGGGCGGCGACGCAGCTGCGGCTCGCGGAGGACCGCACCATCCTGGCCGCCGAACGCAATTATTCTGCCTGGCTCAGAGCCGGATTGGCATCATTTGCGGTCGGCGTGGGCTTCGAGGCCTTCATGGGCCACGTGCATCCGCCGTGGGTGCCCAAGACCGTGGCGAGCGTGCTGATCCTCATCGGGATCGGGATCACCTGGCTCGGCCTCATTGCGACGCGGCGCACCTATGCCCGCCTGCACAGTCACGTCACCCCGAGGCAATCGATCTGGCTGCTCACGGTGATCAATTTCGTGCTGAGCCTCGCCGGGCTGGCGACGGTCGCGATCCTCTGGCTCGCCTGAGCGTCAGGCGCCCGGTTCGATCACGAAGCACACCGCGGCATTGGGCAAGTCGGGCAGTGCGGCGTCGCGAATGCGCAGCTTCTTGCCCACCTTCAGGAACTTCTTGGGGATCGTGAAGCTTCCGTCCTTGCCGACCTTGGCGGAGTGCACTTCGCCGTCGCCGACTTCGAAGGTGACCTTGGTCTCGTTGTTGCCGAAGTAGACCACGTTGACGTCGCTGCCAGCCTGCGGTGGATCGGGCTTGACCTCAAACAGCGGCGGCGCGATGGACGCGGACGTCGCCAGCAGGACCATCGCGAGCGAGCCAGCGGCTGCCCGTGCGAGCCGGCACAGGGGGCGTCCGTGTGCAGGGAGTCGCATCATCGTTCCTCGAAGTGCAGCGCCAGCGCCCGCTCCGGGGAGACGCGGCCGAACGCGCTCGCTGGGTCCATGGCCTGCACCAGGACTGACTCGAGGCCCGGCGAACTCTGAATACGCACGGACGCGCCGTTGGTCGTCGTCATGGACAGGCTATTGGTGCCGGGTTGGTAAAAGAACCACTCCGAGAAGATGCGCGCGCCGACGAGGCCGGGCGCGTAGGGAATGGGCAGCTCGACCCGTGCCGTGGCGCGCGTGTCGTTGCCGAGGGCTCGTGCGCTCGTCGGGAACAGCATGTCCATGGCCACGAACAGATAGCAGTTCTTCGCTCCCATCGTTCCAAAATCGAATGGCAGCTTGTTGTTGCCCCACCGCTCATTGCTGGAGCCGAGGACCAGCAGCGCCATCGGCGTGACCGGCGCGCGCGTGCGACACACCAAGCTACCGCCGATCACGGTGGCGCCATCGAACTCGTTGGCGCGGGCATCGACGATACCCGGTCGAAAACACGATCGCCCAAAGGTCGTCGTGCTGGCGCCCGGGCGAACCTCGAGGTCCGCAAGCCACCGGCCGGGTGCGGGCCCGGTCGCGTGCTTCCGGTGCACGAACTCGAGGCACAGCGTGCGCCCCGGCACATGGCGGATGGGCTTCTGCAGCACGATGTGCGCGGAAACGCCGGGCGCGAGACTCGCGACCCTCGTGCCTGGCGCGAGCTTGGCGGAGTCGGGGACGTGATACGCGCCGCGATACACGACGCGCGCACCCGGTGCGTGGTTCGCGGCGAACACTGGCGACGGGTTGCGCACATTGCGTTTGGTCCAGGATGCTAGAATCATGAGGTCGATCCAGCCGCCCTTCATGCCCTTGGGAAACTGCGCTGCCGTCTGCGCATCGCGCCGCATGATGATCCGCCGGTTCGATTGGTTCGCGAAGCATCGCAGTGCCCGTGCGCTGATCAGCACTTGCGTCCGACCCTCGTAGCCGCCGAGGACGAAGGGGTCCTTGCTGGCCCCGTCGCGCTGCTGCACGCTGCTCGGAACCGTGCGGCCATAAGATTGGCCAATGACGGGGGCAATCGCTGTGATTGCGACGAGCACGCCGGCGAGCTGGAAACGAATCGCTCTTTTACACATGTCGAACTCCGGGAGATGAGAGATACGAAATGGTTCGGCTTTCGGCCATAACCGAGATCCGGGCCGTGGGTCGCAGTCTAGGGGCATCCGAGGGACCGTCAAGTGGAGGTACGGGTCGGTGCGCCTTGCGGCGTGCTACCCGGCCGGATAGAACGACGTTACTTACACACAAGACGAGGGGAGGCCGGCTCTTGGAGACCGTCGACCGCAGACCAGCGAGAGAAGTTCGCATCGGTTCCGTCACCATTGGTGGCCAGCACCCGATCGCCGTGCAATCCATGACGACGACCCGCACCGAGGACGTCGCTGCGACCTTGGCGGAGATCCATGCGCTGGAAGAAGCCGGCGTCGAGATGATCCGCGTGGCCGTACCGTTTGCGAAGAGCGCCGAGGCATTGCCGACGCTCAAGAGCGAGATGACGGTGCCTCTGATTGCCGACATCCACTTCGACTCGCGCATGGCGATCCTGGCGCTCGAGGCCGGCGTCGACAAGATCCGCCTCAACCCCGGCAACATCAGCCAGCGCAAGCGAGTCGAGCGCGTGGTCGCCATGGCCAAGGAGCGCGGCGTGCCGATTCGTATCGGTGTCAACTCCGGGTCGGTCGAGAAGGAGTTCCTGCAGAAGCATGGATCTCCGACGCCGCTGGCGATGGTGGAGAGTGCTCTCAAGCACATCGGCATCCTCGAGGACATGGACTTCCACGACATCGTCTTGTCGCTCAAGTCGACCGACGCATTGGCGGCGCATCGCGCCTACAAGCTCGCGGCGGCGCGCATTCCGTATCCGCTGCATCTCGGCATCACCGAGGCGGGGCAGCCGGGATGGGGCGAACTCAAGTCGGCCGCCGGCCTCGGCGGCCTGCTGCTCGACGGGATTGGCGACACGATCCGCGTGTCGCTCTCCGGCGCGAGCACACTCGAGGTCAAGGCGGCGTTCGACATTCTCAAGGCAACCGGTCGGCGCGTGCTCGATCCCGAGGTCGTGGCCTGTCCGTCGTGCGGGCGCATCGAGATCGACCTGTTCCCGCTCGTGGCGAAGGTCGAGGAGTTTGCCAAGACGCTTGGCAAGACGCCGATTCGCATCACCGTGCTCGGCTGTCCGGTGAACGGTCCGGGTGAGGCGCGCGAAGCCGACATCGGCG
>CAYSWE010000356.1:0-5509 GCA_964434515.1 uncultured Phycisphaerales bacterium
TGGGTGCACAAGACCGCCAACATCCTGGCGAAGCTTCCCAAGAACAAGCAGGCCGTCGCGTGCCTGGTCAAGGACCGCAAGCGACTCCTCGTCTTCTACGACTTCCCCGCAGAACACCGGAAGCACCTGCGAACGACCAACCCGATCGGGTCGATCTTCGCGACGGTGTGGCTGCGCCATCGGCGAACGAAGGGGTCTGGATCCCGATCGGCCTGCTTCTCGATGGTCTTCAAGCTCGTCCAGCCAGCAAGCAAGAGATGGCGCAGGCTCACTGGCCACGCGCTGATCACTGACGTCATTCACGGGGCTAAACTCAGAGACGGCATTAAGGAAAACGTCGCGTAACCACATGTTCCCATCCACAACGACGGACCATATCTCCCGCAAGCCGCACGCATACGCGAGTCCGGACTCTGCGGGCGTCAGGCGCGAACTCGGTAAACTCGGGCTAGATGCTGTCGTGCAGGGTAGAAGCCAAAGATCTCGATGGTTTCCGAAGCGTTATGAACCGGCACGAACAACAAGGGCCGAGTGTTGCGAGAGAAACCTGCATATCGCAAGTCTTGGGCACGGGGAGCAAGCCCACACTCCGCCACACCGCGATGCGGATCTCGACAAATCTCCTTACACGCGTTGCCACGGCCTGGATGGATGGCGAAGGAGATGGTTCGGGCGGCTCCCGGGGAGGAGCGAACTCCCGACCGGAACACGATCGGTGGGTCCGCGCAACAGGCGGAGGGCAACGTTGTGGCTGTCGAATCCCATACACCCGCGGTCGGTTGGGATCCCCGTCCTTAGTCAGGCGTGGGTCATTCCAGACGAGCGGCCAATCTCGCAGAGAAGCGCTTCGCTCGCGAGCGCCACGCTTCCGTAGAAACCGGGGGCGCCGGCGAGCTTCTTGAGAGCCGGCAACGCCCATGCGAGGTGCTGCCTCGCGATCTCGTCGGCGATTGGCTGAACGCGGCCCTCGCAGGCAGCCCAGAAAAGAAGCAGGCTGCCGAGGTGATCGACGGGTGCGCCGCGTGCGGCGCGGGCGTCGAAGCCCGCACCAGCGGCTTCGGCTAGGGCCCGAACGCGGACGGCCGCGTCGCCCTCGTAGCGGCCCTGGGTCCACAGCGATTGCACCAGCGGTCCTGCCTCGGGCCGCAAGAACAGGTCGTGGTACTCGGCCGCGCGATCCTCGATCCAAACAGGCTCCTCGTCCGGAGTCGGGAGCGAGATGCCCCACTCCGCGAGGGCTGCAGCGATGGCTGGCTCACGCAACTGACCTAGCAGCGCGGCATCCACCTCGAGGAGGAGCAGGTTTCCGAGGAGGTTCGCCAGCGCGACCAGCAGCGGGCGCGGCCCGGCCGTGTCGGCGCTCCCGGTCATGACAGCTTGCGGATGCGCACGACCGTGCTGTTGAACGCCTGCTGACCCGAGACGAAGTCAGGCGCAATCGGCAGCACGTGATTCTGCGCCCAGCCGTTGCCGGTGTTTTTCACCCAGCGGCCGTGGTTCCCGCCGGAGTCATCCTGCCACCACATGTTTCGCTCCCAGTCCTCATCCCTCAGCCCCGCCAGGTCCATGCCGGCAGACTGCCCACCCACCGGATCCGTGCGCCGCGCCTTGGCGACGTTGGAGCACTGGTCGTGCCCAAGCGAGTTCGAAATGGCAATCGCGTCGGGATGCACTCCCTTGGTCACGACGACCGGCAGAACCAGAGAACTCTCCACGGCGCCGTCGCCGAGCTTCAGGCCGGGCATCGCCCTATGCAGGGTCTTGGACCGGTAACCCGTGATCTCGATCCAATCACCGCTCTGGAGCCCAAAGCGCGCGGCGGTCTTCGGATGCAGCCAGGCCGGGTTCGAGTGAACGATCTCCGAGCACCACTTGAGGTTCGCGGTGCGGCCGTGGTTGTGAACACACCACTTGAACGACGTCATCACGAGTTGATCGTCGTCGAGATCCCGGTGCTCCTCGGGAATGTGGAAGGTCGGCCAGGGGGACAGTTCGTACACGTGCCCACGGTGATGCGGTGCACGGTTCTTGCCCTTCGAGTTCGCAAGCCGCGTCAGCTGACTCGTGTCTTCGTTCCGGGCCGTCTTGACGACGAACTCCGAGTAGACCTCGAACTTGCGGCTTGGTGTCCTAAACCCGCGCAGGGCCTTTCCCGCGACTTGGATCCCGATTCCCCGACCGTCCTTCGTCAGGATCCCCGTCTTCGGATCGAGCTTGGCGCCGGCCAACTCCGCCTCGGAGAGCTCTTCGAGGTAGGGCTCGAAGTACGGACGCTCGTCGGGATCCTCAAACGCCCCCTCGTGACGTAAAAAGTCGAGCGGATCGGAGTAACGCGTCGCGTCGAACGGGATGTCCTTCGTCCACTCGCGCATGTAGTCCTCCTGGGTGTGCCGCGCGAACCATTGTTCCGCCATGTCGCCCCCCATGCGACGCGCGAGCTCGGGCAGGATCTCCCGCACGTCCTTCGCCTCGCCGAGGGCAGGCCCCACCGGCCAGCGCACGTTGACGTAGGGCTTGAGGTTGTAGGCGCCGCGCGCGTCGAGTTCCCAACGCTCGAGGTAGGTCGTCCACGGCAGGACCATGTCCGCGAAGGAAGCGGTCTCGTTGTAGAACGGGTTGATTGAGACGTGGAAACCGATCTTCGACGTGTCACGCAGGACGCTTCGAGTGACGTCCATCTCGGGCCAGGTCATGGGCGAATCGAGGTTGTACGTCATGTAAACCTGGATCTTGGCGCGCTCCTGTTGCAGATACCAATAGACGATCTCGCCGACGCGCATCGTGTTCCAGGTGTTCGCAAGCACGAACTCGGGCGGATCGGCGAGCACGGACTTGGCCTTCGTCTTCGGCGGTTGCGGCGGCAGGGCAAAGCGCTTCTTGTCCATCCCACCGGTCCACATCCAGCACCAGCCTCCGCGACGACCGACGCTGCCGACGAGAGCGTTCAAGAGGATGATGCAGCGGTCGTTGCCGTAGCCGTTCACGTGGGCCGAGGAGCCTCGGTTGCACATGGTCGTCGCGCGCGGCGCGGCAGCGGCAAACTCGCGGGCAATGCGGACGATGTCCGTGGCCGGAACCGTGCTCACACGCTCGGCCCACGCGGGCGTCGCATCTTTCAGGACGTGCTCCCAAACGTCCGCGAGATCCGCATTGGCCCAGGTGGCGAACCAGTCCTTGTCCGCCAGCCCCTCCGCGACGATGACGTGCCCTATCGCGAGCGCGATGGCGCCGTCCGTGCCCGGCCGCGGCATGAAGAACTCGTCCGAGCAGCCGGCCGTGTTCGACATGCGCACGTCAAAGGTGACGAGCTTGGCTCCGTTGCCAAAGCGGCCGTCCTGGATCCGTTGCGCGCCGGCGACGTGGCCCTGGTGCGCCTCGAACATGTTCGAGCCGAAGTTGAGGATGTACTTGGTGTGCGCGTAGTCGCCGAGGTCCCAGTCGGACTCGAAGAGATACGTCAACGTCGCAGCTCGACGCGAAGCCGAGCACAGACCGCGATGGTTGAGGTGCGTGTTCGTCCCGAAAGCGTTCAGGAACGCAGAAACCGGATCCTTCGAACGACTGCGACCCTGGTGGAACGCGAACTGGGTCGGGTCGCTCCTCCGGCAGGCGTTGAGGCGCTCCGCGAGCTCGTCGTAGGCCTGGTCCCAGGTGATGCGCCGCCAGCGGCCCGAACCGCGCTCCCCCACGCGTTTGAGCGGATAGAGCAGGCGCTCAGGGTGGTATTGATGGTTGAGGCCGGCCTGGCCACGCGCGCAGAGCTTGCCGCGCGAGTTGGGGTCGGCGGGATTCCCGTCGATCTTGATCACGCGACCGTCCGAGACGTGCGCGATCGTACCACAGACCGTCGAGCAGAGCTGGCACATGCCGGGGACGCGCTCGGTGTGCTTGTACTTTTCTGGATCCGGAAAGTTCGTCTTCTTGTTTGGCCCCGGAAGGGCACAGACACCCGGCGTGTGCCGAGCCTCGAGGTCGTAGGGCTTCCCCCTGCCAAGAGTCCAGACGCGCTGACTCTCTGCCTTGGTGGCGCTTCGCCCGCGGACGCTAGGCGCCGCGCCTTCTGTCGCGGGCTCCGCGTCCTGGGAGACGCAGGCCGCGAAGCTGCCGGATGCGACAAGGGCGGACCCGAGTCGTAAGAGGGAACGTCGATCGAAAGTCTTGCGTTTCACCGGTCGGCCCCCTCGCTCTTCGGGGGTGCGGGCTCGGCGCGATCAAACCCGGGCTCGCCCCACGCGTAGACGCTGTAGGCGTCGGGCGAGTAGCTCGTTCCCTCACCTGGAATCTTCGCCTCGAAGCTCGATCGCGCGTGATCCTCGTCCACCGCAAACCGAACGCGCGGCCGCGTCGCTTTCTCGGGCCGCAGCGTCTCCAGCACATCCTCCGCCTCGAGGCGCACCTTCAACTTCGAAACGTCCGATTCCGGATCGTTGAGGTCACCGAACGCGAGCGCGCCACTCGGGCAAGTCTCGACGCAGGCGGGCTCCATGCCTTCGGCCACGCGGTGCGTGCAGTTGTGGCACTTGATCGCCTGGTTCGCAACGGGATCGATGTAGATGGCACCGTAAGGGCAGGCCTCCTTGCAGGCCGCGTGCCCGGAGCATCGGTCGTAGTCCACCTGAACGCTCCCGCCGGGCCCCTTGTGCATCGCGCCGCAGGGGCAGGCCTTGATGCAAGGCGCGTCCTCGCAGTGCTGGCACGACATCGGGATCATGATCCGCGCCACAGCGCCGCTCTTGCGCGTGTGGTCGTGGTAGATCGTCTGACGGATGAAGTGCCCTAGCGGAACATCATTCTCGGCCTTACACGCGACCTCGCAACCGTGGCAGCCAAAGCAACGGCGCACGTCGACGATCCATCCAAATCGCTTGCCGTCGGCCGGGTCGCGCATGCGCTCACGCCATGCCTCCTCGGGAAGGAAGAGGTCGTCCCGCGTCTGAGCGCCGTCCGTCGCCGATTGGGCCCCGGCTCCCGCGGCAAGCGCCGCGGCTCCGAGTCCGCTCGCCAGGAATCGGCGCCGACTCGCGCGACTCTCCGTGCCTTGCTCGACCGCCTCGCTCGGCGGCTCGGTGTCCGACTGCCCCTTCTTCATGCTCACCTCCGTGGGCTGCGCGCACCGGACAGGCACAGCAGCGACAGGCGTTCAGCCAAGACCCCCGAGGGTTCCCCGGGGGAAATCGGAGCGAAGCGTAGGTCGCGCGGGCTACCGCGCAAGCAGCATCCCCACCACGCGAGCGGTCACTGCGGCGCGATCGCCACACTCAGGACCGGCAGGAACGCACCCTTGAGACCACCACCGGTTTGGAGCCGAAGTGGCTGCAAGAAGACCGACTTGCTGATGAGGTTGACGTCGTTGGGAATCTGGAACGGGGCGGCCAGGTCCCGACCGGCGCCCGAGTAGAGCAGCCCCAACGTCGCCAAGTCGAGGCCGAACTTGCCGGTCAACGGCGGCACGGCGAACGGCGCGGGCGCGACACCGAACGACAGAAACACGAAGGCAGCCTCGTTCGAC
>CAYSWE010000357.1:0-5502 GCA_964434515.1 uncultured Phycisphaerales bacterium
ACGGCTCTACGATGTCTTGCGCGGTGCGCTGACGCTGTTCGCTCGGGCAAATCCGTCGCGACTTCTGACCATCGACACTGGAATCCAGCTGCGGATTCTCGACACGCTCGGTGTGCTACCGCGGCCAGGGAACTGCGCCCAGACGGGCGACGAGCTGCCAGCGATCGGGGACGTCGGGTTCTCCTGTCGCCGCGGAGGCTTCGTGCTCCCACGACCGGGTGGCCGACGCGTCGGCGCCGCGCTGCCACGGCTGGCGGGCGAACTCCTCGCCATCGACGGACGCACGCTGGGCAATCACGCGGCACCACAGAACCTCGTCCGTGCCTTGCACGCGCTGCTTGGCGAGCTCCTCGACTGGCATCTCGGGCAAACGCCAAGGACCCGGCAACCGGTCGGTCCAGGTCAACGCTGATTTGTCCGTTGGATCGGCACGCGCCGGCGCACAGAATCCACTTATGAAACGACCTCGCATGCCCTGGTCCATCGGAGGGCTGTTGGCCATCGCCGCATGTGCATCGACGCCGTTACCACAGACGGCGCTCGAGTTTCTGACGGCCGCGCAGGCCGCCCTCGATGCGAAAAATCCCCATCGGGCCCGCTACCTACTCGAAAAGGTCGACGACAGCAGTTTCAAGGG
Organism: uncultured Phycisphaerales bacterium; assembly: GCA_964434515.1. Lineage (GTDB taxonomy): Bacteria > Planctomycetota > UBA1135 > UBA1135 > CAYSWE01. The sequence continues at coordinate 638 of CAYSWE010000357.1, forward strand.
GGAGGAGCTGGCGCGCTACATGGTCCTGCTAGCGACGGCGCGCACCGACCTCGGGAAGTTCTGGGATGCCTACCTTGCGCTCGAAGAGTTCCCCCGCAAATTCCCCACGAGCCGCTACCGGGCAACGGCCGCGCGACTCGAGTACAATGCGGGCAAACAACTCGCCGGCACCGGCTGGACGTTCCTCGGGATGTTCAGCGACCTTTCGGACGCCACCAAAATCCTCGAACACTTCGTGACCTACTATTCGCGATCCCAGTGGCTGCCCGATGCGCTTCGCATTCTCGGCGAAGCAGCCTATCAGCAGCGAGCCTACGACGTCGCGATCGAGCGCTTCCAGGAGCTGGCGCAGCGTAGTCCGGGCAGCGCATGGTCCGATCTGGCCTCGTATCGAATCGCGCTCGCCAACTTCCGCCTGATCGAGGGTCCGGACTACGACGCCGGACAGATGGAGCGTGCCCGGCGAGAACTGACGGGCTATCTCCAATCCGACACGACCAACGAAAAGTTCCTCTCCAACGCGCGCGCGGCACTGTCTACGGTGTTGCGATGGCAGGAGCGGAAAGAGATCCAACTGGCGAAGTTCTACGTGACCGTTGGAAAGCCTCGGGGCGCCCGGCTGCACCTGCAGAGGGTTCTCGACAAACCCGACCCATCGTTCGCCGACGAGGCACGAGGGCTGCTCCGCAAGGTGGAACAGCTCGAGCAGCAGCTGCGGAGCGACGGCTGAAGGTGGTCGTCGCAGACAGGAGGCCGCTTTGCAGCGCGCGATGAGGCAACTCGTCTGGGTCACCTTGTTGGCGCTCACCAGTGGCTGCGGCTACGAGCACGGCTTCGGCGCGCGGGATCGGCTCGGCATTCGCTCCGTTTCGGTATCGACCGTCGAAAACCTGACCTTCCGCCAGGGCATCGACCGGCTGCTGACGCGCCAGCTCGCGCGCGATCTGGCGCAATTCACCGGCCTAGTGCCCGGGGCACCCGACGCCGCCGACGCCCGACTCGAGGTCACGCTTCGCGATGTGCAAGGGCGATCGATTACCGAGCAGAGCGGCGGTGAAAGCACCGAGGCGGCTGTGCTGCTCGATGCGGACGTGCGCCTCATCGACCGCCGCACGGGGCGCGTGCTCTACGCCCAGCGACATCACGACTGGGCGGAGTACCGATCCGCGGTCGGCGAGACGCGAAGCCAAGCAATCGTGGAGTCGGTGGCAGACCTATCGCGAAGAATCCTGACAGCGATCGACGACGGCGGCCTCTCCAAGTGACGAACCGTATTCCGCAACCCATGAGGGGGCACGGAGTTCGGCCGCCCGGACTTGCCCTGGGGGCACGCCGAGAAAGCGCAACCGAGCGAGCGGCAGCGAGACCGGGTCGAAGGTGGAAAGTTGGTTTTGCGCGGGCCCTCAGGGGGGGCTCTGGCCTATCTCAAAGGGTCATCCCACCTAGCAAAGCACTCGCCGAACCCGGCCGATTCGCAAAAAGAATAGCAACCCGTCCGCAAGGCGGGATCATGCGAGGTTCGAAAGGGACCCATAGGGCCGGTAGCGTGGACTACTACGGTCGCACATCGCCGATCGACGAAACGTCATGACAAAGCCAAACGACAAACCACCGACCAACGGCCCCAAAGGGAAGAAGCAGCCCGACAAGGACCAAAAGAAGCCCCGGGGCATGGGCGGCGTGTTCATCATCATGCTGCTTCTGCTGGCCCTCCTCCTGGTCGTGGGGCGTGGATCGGATCCGAGCAAGGGCACGAACTACGACTTCCTCTACCGGCTCTACAACGGCGACTTCACGCGCATCGTCGTCGCGGGCTCGGATGGACAGGTCACCGGGGAATACGAGGATCGCAGCACCGGAGAGCGTCGCAAGCTCACCACGGTCTTCAAGGAAATCACACCCGAGACGCTCCGGACCATGCGCGAGCTGCAGGGTCGCCCGATCGATCGGCACTCGTACGAGCGCTCGGGGATGCAGGCGTTTCTCGAGGATCTGCGCAACCAGCAGACGGTCGTCAGCAAGGCCTGGATCATCAATCAGACCAAACCAAGAACGGCACAAACGGCACGACGAAAGCAGCGCTCCGAGCCGCGTCCTGCGACGACGTACCTGACGGCGATCGCAATCAAGGGCGGCGAGGAGCACTATTTCTATGTCCCGGCCGACCCCGACGCATCCGGCGGCACGCTGCGGGACGTCGTTACACAGCTCAGAAAGCAGAACGTCCAGCCCACGCACATCGCGATCAGCCCGAGCGACAGCTTCGAGATCGAGCGAATCGACACGCTGACCTACTACCTGATCGGCACGCTCGGACCGTGGATCCTGATCATCGGCTTGTTCTGGTTCTTTATCATCCGGCAGATGCGGTCTCCCGGCGGCGCTGGCGGCGTGCTGAGCTTCGGCCGGTCGCGCGCCAGTCGCTACAACAAGGAACAAAAGACCCACGTCACCTTCGACGACGTCGAGGGCATGGACGAGGCCAAGGACGAGGTGCGCGAGGTCATCGAGTTCCTCAAGAACCGCCAGAAGTTCCAGCGCCTCGGGGGCAGGATCCCGCGTGGGGTCTTGCTCGTCGGCCCCCCCGGAACGGGCAAGACCTTGCTGGCAAAAGCCATCGCCGGCGAGGCGGACGTCCCGTTCTTCTCGATCTCGGGCTCGGACTTCGTTGAGATGTTCGTCGGCGTCGGCGCCAGCCGAGTGCGCGATCTGTTCAAGCAGGCTCGCGAGAGCGCACCGTGCATTATCTTCCTGGACGAGATCGATGCCGTCGGACGCAAACGCGGCACTGGAATGGGCGGTGGCCACGACGAGCGCGAGCAAACGCTCAACGCGATTCTCGTCGAGATGGACGGCTTCGACACGGACGAGGGGACCATCCTCATCGGCGCTACCAACCGGCCCGATGTGCTCGACCCGGCGCTGCTACGCCCCGGGCGATTCGACCGCCAGGTCGTGATCGACATGCCGGACGTCACGGGTCGCGAGGCGATCCTCAAGGTCCACGCTCGCAAGGTCAAGTGCGCGCCCAACCTTGACTACGCGCGGCTGGCGCGAGCCACTCCGGGATTCTCGGGTGCAGAGCTCGCGGCGCTGATCAATGAAGGGGCGATCCTTGCCGGGATGGCCGGCGACGCTCAGGTCGAGCTGCGCCACCTCGAGGAGGCGCGCGACCGCGTGCGCTGGGGCCGCGAGAAGCGTTCACGACGCATGGAAGACGAGGACCGCCGGGTCACGGCCTATCACGAGGCCGGACACGCCCTGGTCGGAGCTCGGATTCCGGAGGTCGATCCGGTCCACAAAGTCACCATCATCGCGCGCGGGCGGGCGCTCGGAGCGACGATGTACCTGCCCGAGAAGGACGACTACCACATGCGCCGCAGCAAGCTCGTTGGCATGATCGCCATGAGCTACGGGGGCCGAGTCGCCGAGCAGATCGTATTCAACGACATCTCCGCCGGGGCCCAGAACGACATCGCACAAGCGACACGCATCGCGCGAATGATGGTAGCCGAATGGGGCATGAGCGATGCGGTCGGGCCGCTCAACTACGCGGCGACCCCGGAGAACAACTTCCTGGGCCATGACTTCCACTTCGGTCACGAGCACTCCGAAGAAACGTCCAAGTTGATCGATGCCGAGGTCAAGAAGCTCATCGACGAGGGCTACGCCCGCGCCACGAAGATCCTCACGGAGGACCGAGCCATCCTCGACAGCATCACCAAAGCGTTGATGCGCTGGGAGACGATCACGGGCGAAGAAGTCCGTAAGCTTGTCGACGGGACGCCCCTCGACGAGCTGCGGCCGGACCGCGAAGAGCCAACGATCTCCGAAGAACCCGCGGTCGAGCCACCGGCACGAGCGCCCAGCCCGAAGCCAGAGGACGACATCGACCTGTCCGGCGCCGAGGGCTTCGTGACGCCATAGCGAGCCCATTGACGGACGCACGCGGTATCCCTGGACGCAGTATCCCTGGACGTATCGGGCGTCGACTCACGTATGGCGCCTCGGTTCCCCGGGTCATGGGGATCGTCAACCTGACCCCGGACTCCCTTTCGGATGGCGGCCGGTTCGACTCGCCCGAGGCGGCGGTGACCGCGGCACTCGCACTGGAAGCCGCTGGAGCCTCAGTGCTCGACCTTGGCGCGGAATCATCGCGACCCGGGTCGGAACCGATCTCGATCGATGAAGAGCTGGCTAGACTCATGCCCGTGCTGGCCAAGCTTCGCCCTCAGACGGACCTACCCATTTCTGTCGACACGACCAAGGCGCGCGTAGCTGGCGCCGCACTGGAGGCGGGGGCCGACTGGATCAACGACATCTCGGCACTGCGAGCCGACCCCGACATGGCCCGGACGATCGCGGATTCCGGCGCCGCTTTGGTGCTGATGCACATGCTGGGCGAGCCCAAGACCATGCAGCACGCGCCGGACTACGCAGACTGCCTCGCACAGGTCCAATCGATGCTCCTCGCACGTGTCGACGCAGCGATCGCGGCCGGAATCTCCAGGGACAGACTCCTCATCGATCCCGGAATCGGCTTCGGCAAGCGGCTCGAAGACAACTGTGCGCTGATTCGAGGCCTGCCTACGCTCGTCGCATCCGGGCTGCCGGTCCTGCTCGGTGCCTCGAGGAAGTCCTTCCTCGGGGAACTCCTCGGGAGCGATGGCCGCCCGCCACGGCCTGCCCCAGAACGCGACGTGGCGACCGTGGCCATCGTGTGCGAGGGCTGGCGTGCAGGAGTCGCAGTTCACCGCGCGCACAATGTGCGCTACGCTATAGACGCGCTCAGGACACTGGCGGGGTTGAGCCGAAAAGATGAGTAGGCGATCACCCCCACGATTCGGCCCTCGCGCTGTCATTCT
>CAYSWE010000358.1:0-5496 GCA_964434515.1 uncultured Phycisphaerales bacterium
CGACTACGTCAAGAACATGATCACTGGCGCGGCGCAGATGGACGGGGCGATCCTCGTGGTCGCCGCCGACGACGGTCCGATGCCGCAGACCAAGGAGCACGTCCTGCTCGCTCGCCAGGTCAACGTGCCGGCAATCGTCGTGTTCCTCAACAAGTGCGATGAGGTTGATGACGAAGAGCTGCTCGATCTCGTCGAGCTCGAGGTTCGTGAGCTGCTGAGCAAGTACGACTTTCCCGGCGACGACATCCCGGTCACGCGCCGGTCCGCGTACCAGGCGCTGCACGCCGAGAACCCCGGGCGGGACAACGAGAAGTGCAAGCCGGTCTTCGACCTGCTCGACACGCTGGACAGCTACATTCCCGAGCCGACTCGGGCGGTCGACAAGAACTTCCTGATGCCGGTCGAGGACGTGTTCTCGATCGAAGGTCGCGGGACCGTCGGTACGGGCCGGATCGAGCAGGGCGTCGTCAAGGTTGGCGACAAGGTCCAGATCGTTGGGATCAAGGAGACCGCCGATACGACCTGCACGGGCGTCGAGATGTTCCAGAAGCTGCTGGAAGAGGGGCGAGCCGGCGACAACGTTGGTCTTTTGCTGCGTGGTGTCAAGAAGACGGATCTGGTCCGCGGTCAGGTCATCTGCAAGCCGGGCAGCATCACGCCGCACACCAAGTTCGAGGCGCAGGTCTACGCGCTCAACAAGGAAGAGGGGGGCCGTCATACGCCATTCTTCTCGGGCTATCGTCCGCAGTTCTTCTTCCGGACGACCGACGTGACCGGTTCGCTCAACCTCAAGGGCGCAGAGATGTGCATGCCGGGTGACCATGTCACCGTCGAGGTCGAGTTGCACACGCCCGTGGCGATGGAGGAGCAGCTGAAGTTTGCTATTCGCGAGGGTGGTCGTACGGTGGGGGCCGGTCAGGTCGTCAAGATCATCGAGTAGCACTCATCAAGCGGCCCGCAGCTGCGGGTCGTCCATAGGGCAGTGGCGCAATTGGTAGCGCAACTGATTCCAAATCAGTCGGTTCGGGGTTCGAGTCCTCGCTGCCCTGCCATTTTATCAATCGCCGGAGCATTCGCTTCCGGATCTGTGTTCTCGGAGAGATAAGGAGCATCGTCCGTGGCCTACAAACCTGAGCAGGGTCGCCTGGCTCGCATGGCGGTCTTCTGGATGCTGTGGCTTCTGATCATCTACGGATGTATGAGCTTTCGGCACGAGCTCAACGGCTGGAAGTTCCTTCCGGCGGCCATGCACAATCCTGTGTTCTCGCTGCCGGTGCTTGGTGAGGTGTCGATCAACTGGTTGATCGCGCTCGTCGCGATCCCCGCGGTCTCGGCGCTGGTTCTCTACCGTGCCCTCAACAAGCCAAAGTATGCGGACTATCTGATCGAGACCGAGAACGAACTGCGCAAGGTTGCGTGGCCAACGTTCGTCGAGACGAGAGGCGCTTCGATCGTCGTGATCGTCTCGGTGTTGATTCTGATGGGCTACCTTGCGGGCGCCGACGTCTTGCTCGGCAGCTTCTTCAAGCGTCTCTGGTCGTTCGGTATCGGGGGCTAGGCATGGCCCTCGATTGGTACATCATTCGAGTGCAGGTGGGTCGCGAAGAGCGGATCCGACAGAACTTGCTCCGCCGCGTCAAGCAGGCAGGGCTCGAGGACACCATTCCGGAGGTTCTGCTGCCGACCGAGTCGGTCTCGAGCATCAAGGGTGGAAAGCGCCGCGTCACGCGGCGCAAGTTGTATCCCGGCTACCTGATGATCCACATGGAGATCGGTGATGACGCCTGGTTTCTTCTCAAGGATACGCCAGGATTCGGCGACTTCGTGGGCGGCCGCGAGCAGCCGGTCCCGATGTCGCAGGACGAGATTGACCGCATCCTCGGGCAGATGGAGGATTCCAAGGACAAGCCCAAGCTGTCCATCAGCTTCAAGAAGGGTGACCGGGTCAAGATCAAGCAAGGCCACTTCGAGAACTTCGATGGCGAAGTCGACGAGGTGAACCCCGAGAAGGGCATCGTCAAGGTCATCGTGACGATTTTCGGTCGCGCGACGCCGGTCGAGGTCGAGTACTGGGAAGTCGAGCCGATCTAGTGGTGTGATTCAGACGATTGCGGCCTGATCCGGGAGTCATCGGGCGTCGCTGGCAAGAGTTGGGGTGTCCGAGGGCCGCGGATAAGGTCGAGGATTCCTGATTCATACCACTAGACGCGCGCGGCGACCAACTCCTACTGCGTGAGGTAGGTTTCTTGGTCCCCACTCTCGATTCCCCAAGGAACCTGATTGCGCGTCACGCCGCTTGTTGTTCTCGTCACTCTTCTTGGTAGTTCTGCGGTGCTCGGGCAAGACGTGTTTGTCCCCGATGGCAACGCAACGACCGGTGCCTGTTTTGTGATTCCGTTTGGCTCCTCGAAGCGGGGGCCGTGGTCGAATCAGCGCTATCAGTCGATGATCACTGCCAAGGAACTCGGTCCGCCGGGCAAGTCGGGTGGCAGGATCTGTGACATCGCGTTCGCGCCGTGCGGGACGCGAAGCTTTGTTCGGCACTTCGACACGATCGAGATCGTTCTGGGGCAGACGCACGCGAGCACGTTGTCCAAGACGTTTGCCAAGAACCTGGTAACCCATGTGCAGACCGTCTTGCGGCGCACTGGCTACGACTGGCACCAGGTCGGCGGCCGCTGGAATAGCGTCGACTTGGACCGCGCGTACGACTACGTGCCGGCGCGGGGTAACCTGGTCGTTCAGATCACCGTGACCGGTGCCCATCATCGGACGCCTGGGACCGATGGGATGCACACCGCGAGTGTTCGCCCCAGGCTCAAGGGCCGCGTCGCTGCCAACGGCTGGACTTCGACGCCGCCGGCCGTGGGCTTTCCGGCGATCACCGGCGGGCTCAAGATGAAGCTGTTCTTCGGGACCTCCGACCTGCATGAGTTTGGCTTCGGCTGTCGGGGCAGCAATGGTGTTCCCTCGCTGACGCTCGGCGGGAGCGCCAGGCTTGGTGCGGCGTTCTCGATCCGGCTGGCAAACGCGCCGGCGAGCACCGTCGCGTTGCTGACCTTCAGCGTGACCAGGCTCGAGCCTACGCTCGATCTCGCGCCACTCGGCGCGCCCGGATGCGTGCTGTACGTGGCACCGGATGCGCGGCTGGCTTTGCGCACGGATAGGTCCGGGACGGGCACGCTCTCGCAGATCGCTGTGCCGAATGATGCTCGGCTGATCTGTTTGCGCTTCTATACCCAGTTTCTCGTGTTCGATCGCCGCGCCAATACGGCGGGGATGACGGCTTCGAACGGGGCGCGCGTGCTACTCGGCCGGTAGGGGCGTCGCAGACCACCGGTGAGCCGCGACCAGTCTTGGCACGGCTCACCGATCGACGCTCAATCGTTGTCGAGGTTCGTCACCGGGACCGACGCCGGGGTCAGCCCGTTGTAGTTGCCGTCGGCGCTGGTCGTGGCCGTGAAGGCGATGTTGTAGATCTGGTTGCCGTCGACGACCAGGTCATCCTGGCCGGTGATCGTGATGGTCTGCGGTGTGTTCCAGTTTGCCGTAGTGAACGTCACGCTGAGTGGCGCCGAGACGCCTTCGGTCGTGTCGTCCGAGGCGCAGTTCACGGTCACGTTGGCGGTCGGCTGCGATTGGAGCACGATCGTGAAGGTCGCGGTGCCACCTGCCTCGGTGGTCGGGCCGGAGATCTTGCCAACCGTGATGCCTGGCGTCTCGTCGTCGACGTTGGTGACGTTGACACTGGCTGGCGTGATGCCATTGTAGCTCGTGTCCGCGCTGGTCGTCGCCGTGAACGCGATCTGGTAGGCCTGGTTGCCATCTGCGACCGCGTCGTTGACGCCGGTGATCGTGACGGTCTGCGGCGTGTTCCAGTTTGCAGTCGTGAACGTGTAGGCGGTTGCACCCACCGTGCCTTCGCTCAGGTCGTTGCTGTTGAGGTTCACAACGACGCTTGCTGTCGGCTGCGAACTCAGGACGAGCGTAAAGGTCGCGGTTCCACCGGCCTCGGTCGTCGGGCCGGAGATTGCCCCGATTGTGATCCCGGCCGTCTCGTCGTCGATGTTGGTGATCACGACGTTGGCTGGCGTGATGCCGTTGTAGCTCGCATCAGCACTGGTCGATGCCGAGAACACCGTGGCATACGTTTGGTTGCCGTCCGCCAGTGCGTCATTCTGGCCCGTGACCGTCACGGTTTGCGGGGCATTCCAGTTGAGACTCGTGAACGTCAGGCTCACGACGCTCGTCACACCCTCGGTCAGGTCATTCGACACGAACGTGGTGGTCACATTGGCCGTTGGCTGCGATTGGAGCACGACCGTGAAGGTGCCCGTGCCGCCCGCCTCGGTGGTCGGCTGCGTGATTGCGCTGACGGTGATTCCGGCGGTCTCGTCGTCGAGGTTGGTCGCGGCGACGTTGCTCGGCGTGATCGCCGCGTAGGCCGCATCCGCACTCGTCGTCGCGGTGAAGGCGATGGCGTAGGCCTGCGTGCCGTCGGCGACGGAGTCATTCGCTCCGGTGACGGTGACGGTTTGTGGCGCGCTCCAGTTGACGGCAGTAAACGTCAGGCTGGCGACTCCCGTCGTGCCTTCTGTGAGGTCGTTGGAGGCGAAGTTGAGCGTTACGTTGGCCGTCGGCTGCGAGTTGAGCACCGCGGTGAAGGTGGCAGTGCCACCTGCCTCGGTGGTTGGCTGCGACATCGCGCTGACGGTGATGCCGGCGGTTTCGTCGTCGAGGTTGGTGACCGCGACGCTGGCCGGTGTGATGGCAGCGTAGGCGGCGTCGGCGCTGGCCGTGGCGGTGAAGGCGATCGTGTAGGCCTGTGTGCCGTCGGCGACCGCGTCATTGGCGCCGGTGACGGTGACGGTCTGGGTTGCGTTCCAGTTGAGAGCGGTGAACGTCAGGCTCGCCACGCCGGCGGCGCCTTCCGTGAGGTCGTTGGAGGCGAAGTTGATCGTGACGTCGGCCGTCGGTTGCGAGTTGAGCACCGCGGTGAAGGTGGCAGTGCCACCTGCCTCGGTCGTCGGCTGCGAGATCGCGCTGACAGTAATGCCAGCGGTTTCGTCGTCGAGGTTGGTGACCGCAACGCTCGCCGGCGTGATGGCAGCATACGCCGCATCGGCGCTGGCCGTGGCGGTGAAGGCGATCGCGTAGGCCTGTGTGCCGTCGGCGACCGCGTCATTGGCGCCGGTGACTGTGACGGTCTGGGTCGCGTTCCAGTTGAGAGCGGTGAACGTCAGGCTAGCTACGCCGGCGGCGCCTTCCGTGACGTCGTTGGAGGCGAAGTTGATCGTAACGTCGGCGGTTGGCTGCGAGTTGAGCACTGCAGTGAAGGTCGCCGTGCCACCGGCCTCGGTGGTCGGTTGCGAGATCGCGCTGACGGTGATGCCAGCGGTTTCGTCGTCGAGATTGGTGACCGCAACGCTGGCCGGAGTGATCGCCGCGTAGGCAGCATCGGCGCTGGTCGTGGCCGTGAACGCAATGGCGTAGGCC
>CAYSWE010000359.1:0-5470 GCA_964434515.1 uncultured Phycisphaerales bacterium
CGCAGCAACAAAGCGCTTTCGCTGAAGTCGGGGGAAGTCACGGTTGCCGATCCTGAGCTACAGAGCGCAGCGGATCACGAAATCCGTCATCGTTTCTCGAATCTCACTCTCAATCGCGGGCCAGAAGTGTGGTCAAGAAGAGTTCCGCGATGCGCTTGGGCTCGGGGGCACCGGTGGCACGCCGAGCGAGAACCCGTAGCTGTTCGCAATGCTTCTCATCCTCAGCTTCGTTCCCGAGCTGACGCGCGACAAGCGCCATGAAGTAGTGTCCGTGAGCATCCAGTGCCACGCCGGATTGCTCTAGCTCACGCAGCTCGCCCCAGGCTGCTTCGTGCTTCCCCGTCCGCAGGAGGCAAGCTGCACGCGCGACTCGCTCTTGGGCGGTCAGCGGCGCAATCAGGTAGCGCTCCACCAGCGTCATCGCCGCCGCATACGTGGCCGGGCTGCGTACCGGCGACCTCGCCACGAGTAGCGCCCAGCGACGGACATCGCGACGGCTCGGCGCGCTCGTCCGAGCAAGCAAGCGAGCCGCCTCGCGCAACCGCGGCGCCACGGCGTCGACCTCGCCGCCGGCACGCTCGAGCGCCAACCAGGCATCCCGCCGGGAACCGCCTTCCCGAAAGACAGCGATCTCTTCACGGAACCAGACGGCGAGCGGACCCGACGGCATGATGGTCGGCGTCACACGCCCCCGAACCGCGATCAACCATCGGATCCAGGTCTCGAGCGGGCCTGATTTGGAGCCGTCGGGCAGAACCGGATCGCCGCACCGCAAAGCCGCCAACACTCGCGGGAGACGCCAGGCCTCACCGACAGCAAGCAGCGGATCGAACAGGTGATAGAGTGGCTGTGGAAGAAAGGGAGTTGCGAGGAGCCGCCCGGCCTTGCGTCGCGGCTGCCGCATGATGAGCCGACTCGAATCCCCGGCGGTCGTGACGACATAGCGTTGCACCCACGGTCGTAGCTCGTCACTGGCAGTGTGAAGCGCTGCGTCCGTGAATCCAAAGCGCAGCTCAGCGGCGACCGACGCACGCTTGGCCCGGACGACCTCGGGCATGACAGGGACGACGGCCCGGCGGCGCAAGCTCCAGAGGCGAATCGGAACGCCATTCCCTCCACACGCAATGCTCTGCCCGTCGGGCGAAACGGCGAGGGCCAAAGGCACGCTCGGCAGCGACCCGACCGCGAACAGCGGACGCTCCCGTTTCGGGTCGCAGATCCAGACGGTCCCGGACGCGTCCGCCACGACGAGTCGCCGGTCATCCGGGAACCAGGCGATCTGGCGAATACCGCGCTCGCCGATCCGTTGGGCGCGCCGCCCCGTCCCGTCGGATGCGATCAGGGACAGGGTCCCATCCTCCAGACCGATCGCCACGGCCTTCCCGCTATGACAAAAGCGCACAGCACGCGCCTGCCCGTCGAACGGAATCGGCATCACCGGCGCGGCCGGGTTCGGCGAGAGCCAGACTCGGGCCTCGCCACCATCCCTGGTCACGAGCGCCACCCGCTCGCTCGCTCCGGCTCCGCAAGTGTCGAGCGCGATCGGTTTCCCGCGAACACCAACGAGCTGTCGAGCTCGGCCGGCCCGGACGAGCTCGACGTGGTCACCGCGAACCCGAACGCGTACATCCGGATCCATCCCCACATGACTCCAGCTAGCATCGCCAGCCGAATGGAGTTTCCCGGCGGCATCAAACGCCACGAAATCCGAATCCGCCGTCGCACGGATCGCCGGTAAGCCGCCGCGATCCAGGTCGAAGATGAGGATGCGCTCGCGCGCGCTACCAACTGCGAGCACGCGGCCGCTCGGATCGAAAGCGAGCGAACGAACGGACCACGCCCCAACCGGTAAGAGTGTTACGGCGCGTGCATAGTCTGCACTCAAGCCATCCACATCGCCACGCGCGCCGATCGTCACCAGCGTGCGGCCATCGTGAAAGAAGCCATGCTTGGCCACCCCGGCAGACGCGCTGCGAGCGAGCTCGGACTCGAGGGCCGCGTCGAGCCAGACCACGGTTCCGTCACCGAGTGCGACCGCACACGCATCGCCCTCCGCGACGATTGCTCCGCTGGTGCCGAGTTCGCCCTCAACTGACCCGGCCGCGAGAACGACTCCCGACGCACAAGCGATACTCTGCAGGCAGACCCGTGCAACGCCGCCCCAACCACTCGCGACGAACAATCGGGCATTGCTGGCGAAAGCGAGGCCGACGCAGCGCGTTCCGGTGAGCCGTTGACGCGCAAGCAGCTTGTTCTGCACCGTGTCGAACACGGCAATCTCGGCGTTGGCTGGATCGAGACTGCCGGCGACGGCAAGACGCTGTCCCTGGGGGGAAAGCCGAAGAAAGGCGCCCCGAACCGAACTCGCGATTGCGAAGCGCTCGAGGCTTGCACCGCGGACACGAACGATCTGCCCCGGCGCCGGGCTGAGCCAAACCGTCTCGAAATCCTTGCTCACCGCGATGTCGTGACAGCGGCCCGGGAGCGCGATGCGCCGGCGCTCGCGGCCACCGAAAACCAGTGCGCGCTTACCAGCGCCGCTTCGCGTGAGCGCGATCCAACGCCCATCGGGATGGGCCGCCAAGGCAAGAGGGGCTTCGCCGAGCTTAGCAATGCGCCGGGGTTGGTGATCCGCTTCGACGAGCAGGAGCTCGTGCTTGGTCGCGACCAGGTAACGTCCTGCGTCGACCGGAGCGGCGCAGAGGACAGCGCGACCAAGATGCCAACGGAACACCGAGCGATCGACCTGTTGGGTTAGCCATGCGTGTTCCCATGCCCAAGGCTGTGGGCATCCAGCGAGTTGGACCGCGGCCGCACCCAGGTCGCCCGAGCGCAGCGCAGAAGCGGCCCCAGCGATGGCGCTGCGATAGGCCGCGCGCCGCTCCCCCTCCGCCGCGCGCTTGGCTTCGAACAGGAGCAAGAGGCTCACGGCGAGCCCGCAGATGAGAGTCATGACGAGCGCCGCCGAGAAGCCGGCGACGACCGGTTCGCGACGAGCCCAGCGCGTGACTTTTTGGGCGCGGGTAAGGCGACGGAGCGAGGAGCGTCCACTCTCTTCGACTTGTTCGAGCGCGCTGGCAAACTCGCAGCAAGTCGCGAAGCGATCGCTGGGCCGCCACGCGGTCGCCCGCTCGAGCACCGCGTGCAAGCCGGCCGGCAGTTCCCTCCGGTGGCGCCTAGGGTCGGACAACGGCTTGCGCACTGCGCGCGCATACTCGGACATCGACTTCGACGGAAAGGCGCGCTCACCAGTGCCCCACTCCCAGAGCAGGACACCGAGACCAAAGATGTCGGCTCGAACACCGACATCATATCCTGCGAGCGCGCCGCACTGCTCGGGGGCGGCATAACCCGGAGTTCCGAATCGATCGCCGGTCAGAGTCAGCGCCGTGAGGTCGCCGGAAGTGTCCCGGGCCAACCCAAAGTCGATCAGCACAGGAGTGCCGGCGTTCTCGACCAGCACGTTGCTCGGCTTGACGTCCCGGTGCAACACCCCGACCGCATGGACGGCATGCAGACCACGAGCGAGCGCCGCACCGGCCCGTAGGATCTTGGTCACGGTGTCGCTCGCCGTAACCCTCTCGCTCAGGGGCACGCCATCGACCAGCCGCATGGCCAACCACGGCTTGCCGTCCTCAACGCCTGCGGAAAGCACCCGACAGACGTTGGGATGATCGATGCGCGCGAGCAGCTGCCCCTCGTGGACGAAGCGCCGCTCGTGCAGCTCGTCAAAGATGCCGTGCAGGTGCATGATCTTGAGAGCGACATCGAGCCCTAGACGTTCCTCGCGTGCCCGCCAAACAACGCCCTGCGCACCGCGACCGATCTGCTCGAGAAGTCTGTAGGAACCGATCGCCTCGGGCGCCGAGCGAGGCCTCGTCTGCCGAACCGACTCGTATTCCCGCCGAATGAGTTCCGCGTGATCGGGAAACATGGCGAGGTAGTCCTCAAGCGGGCGCAGCGCACCGCCGCCATACACGTCACGCATGCACAGCTCAAGGAACGTCTGCTGCGGAGACGGAGCGAATCTTTCCTCGGGTCGAGTCAAACCTTGCGTATACTAGCACGCGTAACCTAGACAGATTCTTGCAAAGGAGAGTGCCCGTGGTCGAATAGACACGTTTCATCCCGGGCGGGCTCGGTCCCGCGTGCCCGAACGGTGAGTGCTCCCTGCCCGATGGCACCTGTGCGCCGAACGGCTCGCTCATTTGTTCGATCAACTCCGACGGCGTCTACACCTGGCACCGCTGTGACAACGGCAGCTGGGTCGATACCGGGGACCCATGCGAGAAAGACGGCCTGCTGAAGTGGGAGGACGGAAACAACGTGTCGACGGAAACAACGTGTCGTAGTTGTTTTTTCGGTGTTGTTGGTCTTCGCGCACGAGGACCAAGGTGACTGCGAGGAAGCAAGCGATACGGGGCCGGCGACGCGAGCGACCTGTCCAGCCCGACGGTCGGGGCGTAGTCCTTCTTCGCCGTAAGCTCTACGAGTGCCGTGCTGGCTGACCGCGCCCACTCGGTGTTGGAGACACGCGCCGCTCCCTACGAGTTCATTCCCGACGCGCCGACGGTGGGAGCCCACATCGACACGTCGAACTCTCGTGCCGGACCGAGGACCGGTCGATAGCTTACGCAACCTGGGTTGCTCCTAGCTGCCGCAGAGGACAGTTCGAACTCGAAGCTACGCCCGCGTATCGTCAGATCGTTCGTCGCGCGGACCTTTGCCAGCGGAACGAGCGTCCCATCGTCGGGCTGACACCCTCGGGAACGACTTGGTCCGCGAGAGCCTCGCCTTCCGTCCATCCGGCCGTGCTTGGAGGACCTTGCTCTCCCACGCCGGCAGGTCGCAGAACGTCCACGCTAGCTTGTCGTACCCGAGAGATTCGATCAGCAACCGTCCACGCGTGCCGAGCTGCTCATACAGGGTGCGGGTTTCGTCAACGATGCGCACCACGCCGCGCCCATGCGTCAGCGGCACTGACATCGCGCTCCCATCGGCCCGCCACTCTCCCGCGTTGTTCGTCTGCATCGTGCAGTCCACCATGGAGGGCATCGTGTCGCGTCTCACGCTCTTTGGCGCTCGGATCCCAGTGCCAATCGCACAGTTGTGGGCGACGGCGGCCGCCCATGGAACAGGAGCGCGGCCGATCATTCAGTCCCGTATCGTAGGCGAAGAAGTTCTTCGCTCAGGTATGGGCAACGAATCGCCGAAACGGCCTGACGTCATCGACTGCCATGGCCATGCTCGCAAAGCCGTTTGCTTTGCGCAGGATCACGAGTAGGTCTCGACGTCGATCCTCTCGCCGACCGTGAGAGTGGGATCCAGCGGCCTTTCTGGCATCAGGTCTGAGGAGCCCTGTCGCAAGTAGCTCGGCACCTGGGGCTCGCCACTGGCGGACGACTGAGTTGTAAATGGTCGGGGCGAGAGGATTTGAACCTCCGACCTCTTGCTCCCGAAGCAAGCGCGC
>CAYSWE010000360.1:0-3031 GCA_964434515.1 uncultured Phycisphaerales bacterium
TCTTGTCTTCCCTGCTTGCCTCGACAACCAATGTGTCGAGCCGCAACGCGGAAGACATGTCTTCGATACGCCCCCGGATCGTGCCTCCGGCACGCAGCACGATGACAAGGTCCTCCGACCTGTCGCTGCGCGCCACTCGCAACGCGGTTCCAAGGCTCGGGTGATCCACGTGAACCGTGTAGCGCCCGGGCAACAGGCCCGAACACGCGAATCGCCCCGTGCTGCCCGTGATCGCACTAACGGACAAGTCCGATTCCAGCCCCGCATCCGATTCCAGGGCCACTGGGAGGCCGAGGTCCAAAGGAGTGGCGCTGAGCGCGACCGTGGCTTCCGCGACCGGTTTGCCAGCGAGCGTCGTGACGCGACCGGCAATCGCGCCGGTTCTCGCAGTCACCTGCTCGAGGGTCACCTCGACTCGTTCCAAACCCGCGACAAGAAACGCAGCACTCTTCCACAGGCCTGAGGTTCGCCCCACGCCATAGACGCGGTACTCGCCGATACCGGCTCGACCGAGACGAGCTTCACCGCGTGCGCCTTCCACCTCCCGGCGATCGAGACGAGCCGCGTCTCCGCCAGCGACTTGTTGAACGAGGCTCAGCACGAGATGCTCATGCTCGGGCGCGTGTCGCCATCGCACGACTACGGGCGCCGTTCGATGCTCGGTGACGACCAGCCGAACCGGCGCAGAAACGGGCACGACCACGACCTTCTTGATCGGAGCCAGAAAGCCCTCCCACCACTGCGCCGTGAGGTTCAGATTCTGGCGCGCTACTGTGACGGTGACCTCGGTTCGGGCACGAAAACCAGGGCTGTCCGCATGGCCAGCCGCGTTGGTCTTGGCAACCCAACTTGTTCGTGCCGTAGTGAAGCCCACGTCCCAGCCCGCGTGCGGCGAACCGTCCGGCGCAACGATCTCCGCGACCACCGGGAAACCGCGCTCAAGCCGGACTTCGAACGGGTCCACAGCTGGCGGGAACTCGATTCGCACCAGCTCTGCAACGGCATGGTCCGCGGCCCAACCCCTCACATTGTAGAATCCGTGCGAGAAGCGATCGAGCGAGACGAGCCCGTTACGGTCTGTGATGAGCGCGGAGTCCTCGCGCCAGACGCCGGGTCTGGAAAAGGGTTTGAACTGTGTTCTCGCAACACGCAGCGCCGGAGACACCCGTTCGATATGAAGGTGGGCCCCCGAGATGGGCGTTCCCTCCGCGGCATCGACTACGCGAATCCGAAAGCGTGGCGCGGCTTCGAGTTCCACGCGAAGCACCGTGCCGGCGGGAGGCGCCGGGATCTGCATGGTTCGTTGCACGTAGCCCGGGGCGTCTACCCGGAGTCGCACCCACGGGGCTTTGACCACCGGGAAGGTGCACGAGCCGTGTTGGTTCATGACGGCGGTCACGGAGGCCCGTGGGTTGCCTTTCGAATCGCGCGGGCCGGAGTCGAGTTGGATCGTCGCTTCGCGAACAGCCGATCGGTCCTGCCTCGCCACCAGTTTCAGCGTCCACGATCTGCTTGCTTCTCGTGCGCCTCGTGAACGGCTTGTCGCACTGCTTGGTTCGCCTACCGAGCGACTGGGTATCGCCGCTCCGGACAGTGTATCGGATGGCTCAATCGAGCGAACGATGTCGGAATCGCGGCCGGCGCGCCCGTCCACGGCTACCCAGAGAAGGGCCAACAGAAGCAGCAAGGCAGCGACCAGGATCCATGCAGTTTTGGCTGTCCGGTTCATTACAAGATAGGCGAGCTGAAGACCCAGGCGAATCAGAGAATACGTCCGGGCTTCTGAGTCATTCGTTTGTGGCAATCAGGGCTGGCAGCAGATAGCCACACTTCGGCCCTCATATCCGAGTCTAGAGCGTAATGGTCCAGTCTGTGCACCGCAAGGACCGCGGGACCTTCCCGGGAATCATCTCCCACGCGCAATACCGAAACTCCAGGCCGACGAGGGCAGGGACGGTGGGAATCTGAAAGACAAACGTTGCTGGGTTCGGCGAAGTCACGCCGGCGGCGATACCCACATTTCCGACACCGACCGTCCACGCCGCGGATAGGTCGTGCAAGCGGCCTCCGGCGGGCAGCCCCGAGTTGTCCGGGGCGAGCCGAAGCCAGGAGAACAGGCTCGTGCGCACGACGAGGGCGATCGCCACGACCGCCGTCACAGTGATCGTCGTCGCCATGGTTCGACCCGCGTCGTCCAGCCGTCGCAAGTCGACGGCCACCTCCGCGCTATGCTATGGCGTTGCGAAGTGACACGGCGCTGCACGGTGCGACACTGCACGCGCAAGCAGCTGTCCGGGAGCCCGCCGGCCGGTTCCTCGGATTCGCGTTGACGCAGCGGTTGAACGTCGCAATCTGCCGCTGACTCCGCGACGCAGACTTGACGTGCAGCAGTTCGTGGGCGTGTATCAGTAGCGGTGTAAATTCGCTGGCCGGCTGACCGAGCGGAGGGTGGGCTCTCGCCCGCGAGAGGAGCCCATCCGAAGCGGACGGTTGGCGTGGCCGGCCATCTCGGTGTTTCGTGTTGATCAACAAAAAACGACACGGTCGCCCGAGATGACCCACCACGAACCCAATGCTACGACGATCGCCATGGCCCTGGAACTCCTGACCGAACGGCTTCCGGCCCAAGCGCCCGAAGACCCGCCTGGGCGAGTTCGACCTCCAGGTCCCCCGCGTCCGCGACCTGGCCGAGGGCGCCGAACCCTTCTATCCGAGGGCCTCGGAGCGCGGGGAGCGAAGCGAGCGTGCCCTTATGCTCGCCGTGGCCCAGATGTACGTCGAGGGCGTCTCGACCCGCAAGGTCACCGAGATCACCCGTGAGCTCTGCGGCCTCGACATCAGCTCGAGCCAAGTGTCGCGTGCCGCGAAGCTCTTGGACAAAGAGATCGCCGAGTGGCAGACGCGCGAGCTGAGCGAATGCCGGTACCTGATCCTCGACGCTCGCTACGAGAAATTGCGCCACGGCGGCAGCGTCCGCGATTGCGCGGTCTTCATGGCGGTCGGGGTCGGTACGGACGGCAAGCGCCGCATC
>CAYSWE010000360.1:3131-5467 GCA_964434515.1 uncultured Phycisphaerales bacterium
CGATTGCGCGGTCTTCATGGCGGTCGGGGTCGGTACGGACGGCAAGCGCCGCATCCTGGGAGTCAGCGCTGCCCGTTCCACTTGCAACAGAACGCGCAGAGCTACGTGCCGGCCATCTCCCAACGCAAGGAGGTCGCCCAGAGCATTCGCGACATCTTCAACGCGCCGAGTCGAGTGCGCCGAATGTGGAGTCAAAGCCGGGGCGGCGAGAGGTTGGTCCTGATACCCCGGGCTGTGACAAATGCTGGCGAGCCGCGTTCAGGTACGCAGCTCTCACTTGTCATCGATCTCGGTTAGCGACAGGCTGATACGAACAGGCTTCCCGAGCGTTGCGCGGGGCAGACCAGATGCCTCTGCCGCACATCCAGGGACAAGTTCGAAGCGAGCGGGCACAAGAAAGCGCATCTTCGCTCGCACCCTGGGCGATGCGGCCTGATCCTGAAGTTCGAGTTCCACCTCGAACCCAGCGGGGCTCCATCTGCCCGAACCCGGTGCCGCAAACCTATAGGTAATACTGATATCGTGAACCCATGGCGTGACGGCAGCCTGTTGCCCCAGTTTCGCCTGCTGCAGCACAGTGGCAACGGCACTCCCTTTCGAATAGCCGCTGTCGACCCTGAACAATCGCCAATCCCGGCCGACATGCGCCCAGAGGCGCGCCGTGCCTCTGTCGATCTCGTGTGGAGGCTCCAACAGAGCGCCAACGACATAGATCAGATCGTGAGGAACCCCTCCCTGGTTCTTCCAGGCACTTTCATAGGCGACCACGTCAATGGTCCGCGCACCCGGCGCCTGCATCTCCGTCCTATTGAGTGCCCGATGTAGGTCTGCCAGCTTCCTCGGTCGGCCAGGAGGACTGGAGGTCAACCACTCCTGCATGGCTTGCGACCAGGACCAAAGTGCGGATTCTAGATCGACGCGCTTCTCCGAGACTCCGGAGTTGCAGGACGTCGTCCACACCGTAGCCAAGGCCATCAGGCGACAACAGATCGCGTATGCCTCTCGGGCCTTTGGCACATCTCTCATGGCTGGACTAGAACGCCTCATCGTTCTTCAGGACTTTCACCAACCGTGTGTTGCTCTTCGACACGAGTGTCTGCCTGAGGTGTTTTCTGCATCCGAGCTTCACACCTGATTTCGCGCATTGTCTTTCGCAGTCAATACAATGCACAACTTCGGCTCTGATCTTGAGAACACGCTCGGATGTCGGGCCGCGGAACATCGCAGGCGTATCGGTGAACCTCTGCGTCTTCGTGACAACGTTGTTCTCCCCCGCGCATTTCGGGCTCCTCGCGCTTCGGCTTCGTCTGATAAGCTTACGCTCACGTTCTTCCAGTGCCTGGAGCTCCTAGCATGTCCACTCCGGCACCATACATGAAACGCTTGGGCCCCCACAGTGCGTCATTTCCCATTCGCTTTGCGCACTTGCAGGCCTCATTCATCAATGGATACACATTGCCTTTCACGACTTTCTCAATCCAGACGACTTCACAGGGCATCTTTTTCCCCTTAGCCGGTCCACGCCACTCCGTCTGAAGCGTCATGGTCAGCCGATTGCCCCATACCGTTCCCCAGTATTTATCTTCCTTCTCCACCTTGAATTGCTTGGCGCAGCAGCAGCACAGTTTAGGGACACGCGGCTCACAGGTCCAGGTGCAATCGCACCCCAGGCACACGTTTCGCGCCAGAACATTGCTCGCGCCTTGTGGCCCGTAACCACCGCCCCGGCCACTCGCCGAGTCCCGCCCAAATCCGCCTCCCCAGCCAGTCGAACCCGTGATACCAGCCTCAAATCTGGGCGTGTCCGCATGGAGAGGTGTTCGGACCGGTTCGCAGCAGTTGCTCGCCGGATCACATTGGTAACCCGGACCACAACGATTGGGCTTCGCTTCACCGCAGGTTCCTGACGAGCAGGACACCTTTCCGGGTATTGCACACGGCTTTGGTATGCAGCAGTTGGATGCCTGATCGCAACGGCATTCTTCGTTGTCGTTTCCCTTATTGCAATTCTTGTTCGTTCTACAACCCACGGAAAACCGAGGGTTCTTGCACTTCGGTATCTTTCGATCCGTGTCTCTTCGGCGCCAACGACGCTTGCGGTCCTTACCGCCACCTCCTCCCCCTCCGCCCGATGTGCAGTCGCAGCACGGATGGGGCTCTCATAGTACGCAAAGCACTCATCGGGAACGCCACCGGACGGACGACCGCTGCGACCACCAGAGTCAGATTCGCATGGTTCCCCGCGAGAGCACTTTCCGCAGCAAGCGCACCCAAAGATGCTTATGCTCCATGCCTGAGTTAGAGCGAAGCCAGAGTCGAGTGATCGAGCCCAAGCG
>CAYSWE010000361.1:0-5467 GCA_964434515.1 uncultured Phycisphaerales bacterium
GAAGGGGCACGACTAGACTGTTCGGCCACGTTTTCGATCCGGACCTGGATCCACACAAGGAACACACAGAAAGCAAGGACACGTGCGACATGGAGATCCTCGTTCTGGTGAAGCGCGTTCCCGCGACTGACGCCAAAATCAAGGTCGCGGGCGACGGGAAGAGCATCGATCCGACAGGCGTCGATTTCGTGCTCAACCCCTATGACGAGTTGGCAGTCGAGGAGGCGCTCAAGACTCGCGACGCCAAGAGCGGCACGGTCACAGTGCTGACGCTCGGCCCCAAGACAGCTCAGAAGGACCTGCGCACTTGCCTGGCCATGGGGGCCGACAAGGCCGTCCTGCTCGCCTACGAAGGATCCGAGCTTGATGGACATGCGACCGCACAGGCACTCGCCGCCAAGGTCCAAGAGTTGAACCCCGACGTGATCTTCTGCGGCAAGCAAGCCGTCGATGATGACAACGCGGAGGTCGGTCCTCGGCTCGCGACCTTGCTCGGATGGGCTTGCGTGACGGACGCCAGCACCTGCGAGATCGGTGACGGCACTTGGGCCGTGACCCGAGACATCGAGGGAGGCAAAGAAGCCGTCGAGGGCAAACTCCCTGCCGTGATTACCTGCCAGAAGGGCCTCAACGAACCGCGCTATCCCAACCTCAAGGGGATCATGGCGGCGAAGAAGAAGCCGCTTGAGGAGATCGCAGCCGAGGTCCCCGCGTGCGGCGTCGAGCTCATCGAGCTGACGCTGCCACCGGCCCGGCCGGAACCAACCATTCTGGGTGAGGGAACGGACGCGGTCGCGAGTCTGATGGACAAACTGCAGAACGAAGCCAAGGTTCTTTGAGACACGGTGATCCCAATGTCGAATGACGTTCTCGTTTTCGTCGAGCAGCGCGAAGGCACGATCAAACGTGCCTCGCTCGAGGCTCTTTCCGCTGGGCGCGATCTCGCCGCCAAGCTTGGCGGGACTCTGCACGCCGCCATCGTCGGTGCTGGCATCGGCGAGCTCGCGGCAACCGCCGCAGGCTACGGCGCCGCCAAGGTCTTCACCGCAGACGACGGTGGCCTCAAACTGTACTCCGGAGACGGGTACTGCGCGGCCATCGAGGCCTGTGCCGGTGCGTCGGGTGCTGGGACCCTCGTATTCGCACACACGGCGATGGGCAAGGACCTCGCTCCACGTGTCGCGACCCGACTCGGCTCGGGGTTGGCCACGGATGTCACCGAGGTCGACGTCGACGCAGGCACGCTGACTGCGGTCAAACCGGCCTTCGCGGGCAAGGCGTATAAGCGGCTCAAGGCGGCAACGACGCCATTCTGCGTCACCCTGCGCCCGAACGCCTTCGCGGCCTCGGAGAGCACGGCAGCCGGCGAGGTCACAGCCGTCGCAGCGCCGAGCGGCCCGTTTCTCTCAATGGTCAAGGAGGTCCTAGCGGCGTCGACCGCCAGCGTCCCCCTGCAAGAAGCCCAAGTCGTCGTTGCGGGCGGACGCGGCCTCAAGGACCCGGCCAACTGGAAACTCTTGGAGGATCTCGCGGCGGCCTTCGGACCTGGAGTCGCGGCTCTCGGCGCGTCGCGAGCGGTGGTTGACGCCGGCTGGCGCCCACACTCGGAGCAGGTCGGGCAGACTGGCAAAGTCGTCGCCCCACCGCTCTACATCGCCATCGGCATCTCCGGAGCGATCCAGCATCTCGCCGGCATGAACACGTCGAAATACATCGTCGCAATCAACAAGGACGCCGAGGCACCAATCTTCAAGGTCGCCAACTACGGCATCGTCGGCGACGCGCTCGAGGTCGTCCCGAAGCTGACCGAGGCCGTCGCCGCCACACGCTAGAAGCGCGGCCGCAGATTGCCCACTCGGCGGTTCCGGGCTACCCTGGAAGTCGAACCCAAATCCTGGAGTTTGCAATGAACGCAACCATTCGAGCGTCCCTCATGGCGTTCGCACTCGTTAGCTCGTCGATCGCACTGCCCGCACAGCGGACGTGGATCGTCGATCCTGGCGGCAAGGGCGACTACAAGCGCATCAGCGACGCGGTCACCGCTGCCAAGAATGGCGACCGAATCTTGGTTCGCCCCGGCAAGTACGCGGAGCGTCCGACGATCCTCAAGAGCCTGACCCTGCTTGGCACGAAAGCCACCGTGGACGGATTCCTCGTGCGTGGGTTGACGAAGCGCCAGCCGGTCGTGCTCAGCGGGTTTGCCGTCTCCACCGGCAAGAGCTTCTCGCTTGAGAACAGCCGCGGCCACGTGGCGCTGAGCGGCTGCAGCGCGAAGAGCTTCCCTTTCGAACCAACTCGTAGCGTCGCGCTCATCATCAACAACTGCCACCACGTCACGGTTCACAGCTGCTCGTTCGTCGGTACGGGCGTGCGCATCACCGGTAGTGAAGTCAGTATCGCGCAATCGACCATCAGCGGAGTCGAGGGAGCCTGGACATTCCTGGGTGTTCGGAATGCCGAACCCGGAATCCGTGTAACGGCAAGCCATGTCGTGCTCGGCAACACGACGGTCACGGGCGGTGGGACAGGCGCGTTCTTCAAGGATCCAGAGCCGGAAGTAGCGATCCAGAGCCAGCGCAGCGTCGTGATCGTAGGTGCGCCATCGTCGCTGCTCGCGGGGCGCTTTGCCCGGCGCGGCGAAGCACCAGCGGTTCGAGCCGATGCCGCAACGAAGCTCTTTCTCGATCCAACCGTGCTCGTCCAGGCCTCGGACAAGTCGATTCGTGCCATCGTCGGAACGAAGCCGATCTCCCTGGTGATCCCCGCTCTTGCGACCGTCATCACGCGCAAGGCAAACCGCGATTTCGTGCTCGCGACTACAGTCAGCGCACGCGCAAACTGGGTCTCGGGCCTATTGATCGGCCTGCCTGGCCCACGTCGGGCAATCAGCCGAATCGGCGACCTGTGGTTCGATCCGCAACAGCCCGTCTTGCTGCTCGACGTCGGCCCGCTCGCCAAGGATGGCCGGCGGGCGATCACGGTGCCGTTGCCGGCCAGCTTGCCCGACGGGACCCGCCTGACGCTGCAATCGGTCCTGTTGGCGAGCACTGGGAAATCTCTCCGCCTCTCGACGTCCACAACCGTCGTCCTGCGCTGAGGCGAAGGGCTCGGCCCCTACCAGTGCGCCGTCATCGAGCGCGGAAACATGCGGCGTGCCTCGTCTAGCATGCGCTGCTTTCCCTCGAACTCGAACGCCGAAAACAACGCGTCATAGGCAGCGTAGTCACGGCTCTCGCGCGCCCAGACCTCGAGCATGAGGCGCGCCCGCGGGTCATCACTGTGCCGATCACCGAGGTAGCGACACACCTCGCCCGCGAACGATACGGCTTGCTCGCGAACCTCCCGGCGCCGACCATCGGGAAGCGCCCGCAGGGCGCGCGTCAGGTCGTCTTCTCGCGTAACGCCGATCGCAGCCATCAGCGAACGCTCGTGTAGCGTGGCGATCGATACACCGAGCAAGACCTCGGCAGCGGCAGCACGAACGGGGTCCTTCGCGACGGACACGGCACTCAGTGTTTGAAGTGCCGCACGCCTGTGAACACCATGGCGATTTCGCGTTCGTTGGCAGCGGCGATGACCTCGCCGTCGCGCCGCGATCCACCCGGCTGGATCACGGCAGTCACGCCCGCATCGGCAGCCACGATCAGGCCATCGGCGAACGGGAAGAAAGCGTCGCTCGCGACAACCGCACCTTGGGCCCGGTCCCCCGCCTTGCGAGCAGCGATCTCCACAGAGTCCACTCGACTCATCTGGCCGGCGCCGATCCCAACCGTGCTTTGATCCTTGGCAAACACGATCGCATTCGACTTCACATGCTTGCACATCGCCCAGGCGAAGCGTAGGTCGCGAAGTTCTTCGTGGTTGGGTCGCCTAACGGTCACGTATTCCAACTCGACGACACGCTGCGGCGCGTCTAGCTCTTGCGCGAGGAACCCGCCCGACACCGACCGCACCAGCTGGCGTGGCTGGTGCTCGCCGAACGGTCCGGTCGCGAGAATCCGAAGGTTCTTGCCAAACTTGGCCGCCTTGAGCACTTCGAGCGCATCCTCGTCAATCGCTGGCGCGATGAGGCACTCGATGAAGTTGCCAGGCTGTGCCATCTGCGTGGCCGCAAACCGGTCGACCGGAACGTTGCATCCGACGATGGAACCAAACGCTGCCGCGGGGTCGCACGCCAGAGCTCTCGTGTAGGCCGCAGCCAGGTTGGTGCCGAGCGCTGCCCCACACGGATTGCTGTGCTTGATGATCACACACGCGGGCGTGCGACTACTGAACTCCAACACCATGGAAAGCACGGCATCGAGGTCGAGCAGATTGTTGTAGGAGAGTTCCTTGTTGCCGCTGAGCAGTTCGGCCGTGGCGAGGGTCGCCCCTGCCGCATCCGGACTTCGGAAGAACGCCGCCGACTGATGCGGGTTTTCGCCGTAGCGCAGCTCTCGCTCCAGCGTGGCGCGAATACAGAGATCACCCTCGCCGATTGTAGCCGCCGGCTCAGCGGGCTCGTTGGCCGGCACGGGTCGCGCGGTCTCCTCGAGCGCTCGTGCCACGGACTCGCTCGAAGGAACGAAATCAGGAACGGCAGCTTCGCCGGCGAGATAGCAGGAAATGGCCGAATCGTAGTCGCTGGTGACGGCGAAGGCCTTGGCGGCAAGCTTGCGGCGAAGCTCCACCGGGATCGCCCCACTGGCGAGTGCCTTCTTGACCTCCGGGTAGTCAGTCCGATCCGTGACGACGCACACGAAGTCGTGATTCTTCGCGGCCGATCGAATCATGGCTGGGCCGCCGATGTCGATCTGCTCGATGGCGGCCTCACGCTTGGCACCCGGCGCGAGCACGGTCTCGACAAACGGATACAGGTTGACGACGATCAGATCGATCGACTCGATCTCATGCTCGACCATCGCCGCATAGTGATCTTCGCGATCGCGTCGCGCAAGCAGACCCCCATGCACCTTTGGATGCAGGGTCTTGACGCGGCCGCCCATCATCTCCGGGAAGCCCGTGTAGTCAGCGACCATGCGCACAGGGATGCCCGCCCGCACCAACTCTTTGGCGGTTCCACCGGTCGATAAGATCTCATACCCCGCCGCAACGATTGCCTGGGCCAGGTCGACGATCTCTTCCTTGTCGAAGACCGAGATCAAAGCGTAGGGCTTCGCCATCCTTACTTACCTCTCCTCTGGCCGCGCAAGTATGCCTCCATGAACGGCCCCAGATCCCCGTCGAGGACGGCCTGGGTATTCCCGTTCTCATGACCGGTGCGCAGATCCTTGACCATCTGGTACGGCTGCAAGACATAGGACCGAATCTGATTGCCCCAGGAGATCGCGCCGCGGTCTCCATAGAACTCGCGCAACCCCTCCTCGCGCTTGGCAAGCTCCAGCTGATAGAGCTTTGCCTTGAGCACCTTCATGGCCGTCGCCCGATTCTTGTGCTGGCTCCGCTCATTCTGGCAGCTGACGACGAT
>CAYSWE010000362.1:0-5463 GCA_964434515.1 uncultured Phycisphaerales bacterium
AGCCGCCGATATCGTGCTCTACCGGGCCACCCACGTCCCCGTGGGCGAGGACCAGAATCAGCACCTCGAGCTCACGCGCGAGATCGTGCGACGCTTTCACCGCCACTACGGCCAGGTCTTTCCGGAACCACAGGTCGTCGCTTCGAAGACGCCGCGCGTGATGGGGCTCGACGGTAAGTCCAAGATGTCCAAGTCGAAGGACAACTACATCGGCGTGCTGGACGAGCCAGACGTCGTCATGAAGAAGCTACGCGGCGCGGTCACCGATCCGCAGCGCTTGCGGCGTGACGACCCCGGCCGCCCTGATGTGTGCAACATCTGGAGCTTGCACCAGTCGTTCACCGACGAGGCGCGGCGAGCGGAGATTCACGAGGGCTGCACGACTGCCACGATCGGCTGCGTCGACTGCAAGAAGATCCTCTGTGAGACGCTGACAGCGCACACGGAGCCGATCCGAGCGCGTGCTGCCGAACTCTCCGCCCAACCCGATACGATCACGGACGTCCTGGAGGCCGGACGCGAGCGCGCGGCGGTCGAAGCAAGAAAAACAATGAGTCTCGTCCGAGAAAAGGTGGGTCTATGGTCGGTCTGAAGTTGGCGGTTGGCTGCGTTGCCATTCTCGCGGCTGCCTGTGCTGGCGATCCCGCGGCAGCGTCCGGTGCCCCATCAGGGCGTGGGATCGTGCGCACGATTGCCGCGCTCGAGCAAGTCTTCGCGCCGATGAAGCAGCCGCTGTCCGTCGCGGCCGACCGGCTCGTGGTCGATGTCAGTCGCGAGCTGTGGGATCGTTTCGGCTATCCAGCGCACGGTCCGCGACATTCGATGAAGCGGACTCCGGGTTCGCCGACGGTCTATCGCTTCGAGAACGTCGGCGGTGGGTTGAGCCTGCCACTCAAGTTCGTGATTGGCAAACAGACCTACCTGATCGTCAAGTCGGCGCTCTTCCGGATTCACCGTGAAGGCCCGGCCCGGCTCAAGCTCGTCGCCAGCGGGTCTGTGGTCGTGCAGCGTCCCGGCGTCGGTCCGAAGTCCGTCGCCTACCTCGCAGTGGAGCACGGGCAATGGATCGAAAACCCCTAGAAGCCCGGCCGACAATCGCCCGTTTCGGCGCAGCTTGGCTTCTGCTGAGCTTGCTCGCTGCTTGCCAGACGATCAGCCCAGCCCCGGATCGGCTCGTCGACCAACTCGAGGCCTGCGCCAGTCCCGAGGACCAGGCTCGGCTCGAAGCGGCCGAGGCCGCGTTGGCGCAGGGGCAGTTCGAGCCGGCGCTTCAGGCGGCGCGCGACCTGCTTCCCGTCAATCCCGGCTGCGCTAGGTTGCCGATCGTGGCGCGCAGAGCCGTGTCGCTCCTGCCGGCCGGCGAGCGGGCGAAGGTTGCCCGTGAGTTCCGCGAGCTGATGACGGGGGCGCTCGCCGCCGCGGAGGATCCTGTGCATCGCGCGAACCTGGATTTCGGCCTGTCACTCTTTGCACGCAGCGCGAAAGCCCGCCGGAAGTGGCTCGAGAATGCTTTGGCCGAGAGTTCGAAACACTACTACGCGCTCTGTAAGTACGGCGAGTATCTGTGGAAGCGTGGTGACCTCGAGACCGCACGGGAACGCTTGACGCAGGCTGTTTCGCTGCGCCGCTCCCTGGCCGAGGGCTGGCTGCTGCTGGCTCAGGTTGCCGAGGATCGCGGGTTGTATCGCACTGCGGACAAGCACTACGCGACCTACCTGGGGCTCCGTCCGCTGGATCGCCAAGCTCGCGCCAACCACGCGCGCCTCCTCGTGTACCAGCTGCGCGACCCGGACCGAGCCGAGAAGATCCTGGACCGGCTCTGGCGCGACGACCCAACCAACGTCGAGGTCGGTCTGCACCGGGGGCTGGTCTACTTCCTGCAGAAGCGGTGGAAGGCGGCCGAGGCGGTCTACTTCGACCTGCTGCGACGCAATCCACGCGAGGCCCGCGTCGTCTTGAGTCTCGGCAATCTCTATCACAGCGGCACGATGGATTCGAAGCGTGCCCTGCAAGCCTATCGCTACCTGCTCCAGCTTCCGGCCTCCTCGGATCTGCAGGCCGGGCTCAACCAGGCGCTCTTCGTTCCGACGCGGATCAAGGAGATCGAGCGAACGCTTCAAGACCGTGGCATCCCGCTTCCGGCGCCGCCGCATTCCGTCGAAGACTTGATCGAGGCCTGATCCACATGGTCCTAGAACGCCGCTGCTTGCCGATGTTTGCCGCGATCGTCTTGGCGCTGTTTCCCTTGAGAGACGAGCGGCGCTTCTCGCTCGGTGAGCTCCTCGGCCGCGCCGAGCTCGTTGTCGGTGGGGTTGTGCAAACGAGGGACAGTGGACAGCTGTCCTTCGAAATCCGCGACGTCGTCGTGGGCAAGTCGGAGCGAAAGTCCCTTCCCGTCAAGAATCGCATCTCGGCGAAGCCGGTGGAGCCTCCGCGCTACCTTGTGGGGCAGCGCTCCGTGCTGTTCCTCGTGCGAGGTTCGGTTCCATCGGCGCAGTGGAAAGTCGACTTCGCCCAAGCGGCGGACTACCAGGCATTCCTGCAGCGTCTGCGTGCGTATCGAGATGGTTCGATCCTTCCCAAGCTCTCGAGCGAGTTCGCGGCGGGTGGTGGGGCGGGCCCCTTCGCGGAGGCCGATCGGCTGGCCACGGACATCGTCGCGCTGCTGACCCACAAGAAGGACGCAGCCGGGCTGCTTGCGTTCGCCGACAAGTATCGTGCTCGCTACGCGGATCGGCGTGCGCTGCCGGAACTCCGCAAGGTCCTCGAGGACGCTGCCACCGGACAAGCGTCCAAGAGCCGGATCCGCCAAGCGATTCAGCTTCTGTCGACAAAGCGAACCGGCTCCCGGTCGTGGCGGCCGACCAAGGAGCACCGCGTCGAGCGCATCGAGGGGTTCGAGATTCGTGTCGATCCAAGACTCGACTCGCGCGTCGTCCTGCGTAAGGCGACGTTGGCCGAGCTTGGCCATCAGCTCTACGCGATCCGACGCAAGGTGCCCGCCGCGGCGCTCGCGCGACTGCGCAAGGTGACGATCTGGGTTTCCTGGGCGAGCAAGACGCGGTGCGCGGCCTATCATCCGAGCCGGGTGTGGCTGACACGGAACCAGCGCAACCCGGACTTCGCGCACGGCGTCGAGATTGGGAACCCAGCAACCTTCCTGGCCTGGACCAAGCAGCAACCGTGGATGGTTTTGCACGAGCTGGCGCATGCCTATCACGATCAGGTCCTCGATGGCGGCTACCAGAACCCTCTGCTCCGTGCGGCGCTCGAACGTTGCAAGAAGGCCAAGCTCTACGATCACGTCCGCCACGTGAATGGTCAGCTCGTGCGTCACTACGCACTGACCAACCCGATGGAGTTCTTCGCTGAGGCGAGCGAGGCGTACTTCGGCACCAACGACATGTTTCCGTTCGTCCGGGGCGAACTGGCAGCGCACGATCCAAAGACGTTCGCATTGCTCGCCAAGCTCTGGGGAGCGCCGTGATCGCGTGCTTGCAGCGCGTGCTCTCCGCGTCGGTGACGGTTCCAGGCGAGACCGGGGCGCGCCTCGAAGTCGGGGCCATCGATCGCGGCCTGCTCGTGTTCCTCGGTGTCGCGAAGGGCGATACTGAGGCGGACGTGCGTCGCCTCGCCGAGCGCGTCGCCGGCTACCGGTGCTTTCCGAGCGAGGACGGCTCGAAGCCGATCGATCGCAGCGCCCGTGACCTCGACCTCGAGATGCTCGTCGTCAGTCAGTTCACGCTCTGCGCCGACACCAAGAAGGGCATGCGGCCCGGCTTCGAGCCGGCGGCACGGCCAGAGGTCGCCGAGCCGCTCTACGAACAATTCGTTGCCTTGCTGCGCGCGCAGAGCGTGCGGCGCGTCGCGACCGGTCGCTTCGGCGCGGACATGCGCGTGGCGCTCGTCAATGACGGTCCGGTCACGCTGTTGCTACGAACCGGCGAGTCGCGCTAGGTCGGCCGCCAGAATTGCCAGGTCGCGCTTGCGCGCCGCATCCAAGCGGTCGCCAGGGCGAACCAGCCATGAGGAGCTCGAATCGATCTTGGCGAAGGCGACCTCGGCGCCCTCGCCGCGCAGCAGGATGTTGCGTGCCTTGAGGTCGGGGTCGCGCAGGCCGCTCTCGTGCAGTCGACGGACGAAGCGCTCGAGTTCCTCGCGCTCGGTCGCGCTCAGCGGGCGGTTTTCCAGGAGCCGCGTCTCGAGGTCCTGGCCGGCAAACTCGCGGGTGAGCAAGCGTGCCTCGAGCAGGCAGCCGAAGCGTCGCTTCTCAACCAAGTCCACCGCCAAATCGGGCTGAATCCCGGCCGCCGCCAGGTGTCGCAGAGCGCGCCATTCTCGCCGCGCCCGCGACGGAGCGAGGAAGGTGTTGCGGAATGCTCCGCGCAGCCACGCCCGCGCGCCGCGGTAGACATAGGTCTTCAGGTAATAGCGCTTTCCCGTATACTCGAACCGCTCCACCCACGACGTCGCGGCGCTTCGAATTCGCTCGCGCCGAGCCGGGAGGGGGATTGATAAATTCTTGTGATTCATTAGGTTGGAGCAACTCGGTGGCAGCTGGGAAGCGCTACCGATTGGGGGCGTTCGGTCGCGCGTGCCGCGCGGGGTCGGGCGTTGTTCATGCTGCCGGGCCCTCCACTTGCCCAACCCTCGGAGCAGGTCGAATGCAGACGATCACGAAAAAAGACCTCGTCAACTACATCACTGAAACGCTCGCCAAGAAGGAGGCCGCCGAGGCGGACTACGCGATATCCGACGAAATTCGGGCGACGCGCGTGCGGGTGACCAAGGTCTTGGTCAAGGACGTGTTGCAGGCGTTCTTGGACAAGATCACCGAAGAGCTTGCCAAAGGCAATCGCCTTGAGTTCCGCGAGTTCGGTGTGTTTGAGGTCAAGCAGCGCGCGGCACGTCGAGCGCAAAATCCACGGACGCTCGAGAAGGTCCACGTCCCGGCCAAACGCGTCGTCAAGTTCAAGGTGGGGCGTCGCATGCGCGAGATGGTGGAGGGCGGGAATGCTCCGGGCGACACGCCGGCCGGCGACGGCACCTTGGGTGGCCGCCGCGAGTTCGGCGCAGGTGCCTGAGTCGGCTCCCGCCTCACTACACGGACTCGAGCGCGTGCTCGAGATCCTGAATCAGATCCGCGACGTCCTCGACGCCGACCGATAGGCGGACCAGGCCGTCTTGCAGTCCGGCTCGCTCGCGTTCCTCGCGCGGGATGCTCGCGTGGGTCATCGACGCGGGATGGTCCACGAGGCTCTCGACGCCGCCGAGGCTTTCCGCGAGCGAGAAGAGGCGCGTGCGTGAAGCGAATGCCTTGCCCGCGGCAAGACCGCCGACGAGTTCGACCGAGACCATGCCGCCGGGCCGCCGCATCTGCCGTTTTGCGACCTCGTATTGTGGGTGCGACGGCAGACCCGGGTAGTGGATCTTCTCGACCTTGGGATGCGCACCGAGCCACTC
>CAYSWE010000363.1:0-5446 GCA_964434515.1 uncultured Phycisphaerales bacterium
GCCGCAGGCGCCGTTCCCACCCGGGCAGACGTTCGAGGTGGTGATCGGCAACACGGTTCGCGACGTCGACCGACAGGCCGCTCAGAATCAGGGTGTGATCGCCACGTTCACGACGGATGGCACACCTGAGGCCGGGTTTGCGCTGCTGGCCGTCGTGCCCGCGGATGGCGACAAGGTCGCCTCGCGTGAGGCGAGCGCATTTGCCGTGCTGACTGGCCCTGCGGATCCGTCTACGGTGAACGATGCGTCGCTGTTCTTGCAGAAGGGGAGCGCCAAGGTTCAGGCGGCGATTCGGACGCCGATCATGGTAGGCCCGGCGCCGGACCCGCGGTTCTTCGAGATTCGGCCAGCGGCGTCGCTCGAGGCCGGCGTCGCCTACGAGCTGGTCGTCACCGACGCGATCAAGGCTGGCATGATCAAGCTCGACACGGGGCGCAGTCCGGCGGCCAAGTTCACGACGCTCTCGGTGCCGGCGCCGACCGCCGTGCGGGTCGGCAACCCGAGTCAAGGTGCGACCAACGGCGTCAACACCGCGAACCTGCAGAACTTGAGCGTCGCCGTCGATGTGCCTGCTGGTGCGCAGGTCGGCGACATCGTCACGGCACGGATCTATGGCAACGACGCCAAGGT
The DNA here is from genome assembly GCA_964434515.1 of uncultured Phycisphaerales bacterium. GTDB lineage: Bacteria > Planctomycetota > UBA1135 > UBA1135 > CAYSWE01. The sequence continues at coordinate 631 of CAYSWE010000363.1, forward strand.
CACGGACGACACGTTGCGGTTTGTCGAAGCGACGGGCCGTGTCGGCAGCGCAGGGCCGAGCAACGCAAAGGTCACCTTTGCCGGGAAGCTCGGCGCCGTTGGCGGGACGCTATTCAAGGACGGGAACCTGACGTTCCTGGCGCGGCTGGGACGCGGGGATGGCGTTACGAGCTACGTGCGCGCTACCAACGTCGTGCAGGATACGATTCCCCCGACACTGCAGTCCGTGGGCCCCCCGGTCGGCGCTGGAGCGAACGTCGTCCTGACCGACCTCAATGCGTTCTCCCTCGTCGGCAAGGCGAGTGAGCAGCTCGGATCCTTGGTCTTGACTGTGGGGGCTACGACGCAGGGCTTGTTCGCCAGCGAGCAGGGGGGGCGCTTCATGTCCAACGCGCTCCTGCTCAATCGCGCGACCGGTCCCATTCCGTTCACGCTCACCGGAGCGGACCGGGCCGGTAACAGCACCCCGGCCTTGAACGGTACCATCGTCCAGCGCGGTGTGTTGACCGGCACGGTCTCAGGGAGCCTCAAAGTCGTGGCCTACGACGACGCGACGCTCCGGCCCGTGTCGGGCGCGAGGGTGCTTCTCGAGCCCGGCATGCCGCAAAAGCCCGCCGTCGGTCGCAAGAGTGCGACGACCGACGCGAGTGGCACGGTCACGTTCACGGGGCTGACGGCGAGTTCGCACTCGATCACGATTGTCGCGGCCGGCTATGACCTGACCAGTGTGCTCGGGACTGCCGCGGCCTTTGCCTCCTTACCGCTGCGGCCCAAAGTCGCGACGGCGACTTTGAGTACGAATCTCAGGTTCAATGCCAGTGGCGGTGTTTTGGCGCGCGTCGGGACCAACGTTCTCGATGACGTCGGCATCGATGGCTTTGTGCAAACGACGGCCAGCTCGGCGACGCGGCTTGCGAACCTGCGGGTACGCCCGAATCGCCCGGTCTTCGTGAGTGCGTACTCCGGGAAGATGCCGCCGACCGGGCAGCCGACGTTTACTGGGAGTGCGACGCTCACCGGGGCCATCAGCGGGGCGCGTGGCGTCGATGCTCCTCCGCCCTTGGTCGTCGGGCCCGGTGAAGCCTATGACCTGTCCCTCGTCCTGTTGTCGGCGGGCATCACCCGGCGGAGCCTGCCTGCGGGACTCACGTTCAATCTCGCGACGGCGGCAGGCCTCGACACGGGCAACCTGGTCGGGAACCCGAGTGTCGCGTTTCTGGCGAGCATGTCGGGGTATGGCGGCATGATTTTCCTAGGCCCCGGGTTCACGACCGGGAGTGGCACGAGCTTTACCGCCAGTGGCTCCTACAGCGTGACCCTGTTCCAAGAGTTTGCGGCGCTGACTCCGGTGGTTTGGGTGTCGACGCAGGCGCGCGACAAGAGCGGCAACAGCACCCGGAATCGAGCTGTGTTCGGGGATCCGCTTTTTGGATCACCGCAGCCGCTCGTGCCAGTCGCCGGCATCCCGACGATTCAGGCGCCCGCGGGTTCGTTCACGGGGAGTCCTCTCGTGCGCATTGCGGATCGGCTCACGCCGAGCGTGTTTGCCACTGGGCGCGCGTTTCGGCGGGTGCGGGCGGTGGACTCGGCCGGTCGCGCGTGGGTGTTGTTCTACGAAGACACGGACGCCGCCTCGGGGGTCGACGCGATTCAGTTTCCGGCCTTGTCCGGGAGCGGGCTCACCGGCTTGCAGAACGGGACCTGGAAGGTGTCGGCCGACGACTGCCTGGTCGTGGGCCCGGGTTTGTCCGGGGCCGAACTCAACTTCGAGGATCTGCGGCGCCTGGAACTCACGTTTGCGCGTTCGGCGGCGGTCGATCACGTCATCCAGTAGGGGGAGTTCGTTGCAGGACCTTGTGCTTGGTGCCAGGTTTTTCGTGCCGAGAGAGAGCGACCCAGGCTATCGTCTCCGCGCCAGGAGGGTGATTCGATGATGAGCACAAAGCGCGGTCTTTCGATTCTCGTGTTGGCTGGGCTGTTGGTTGCGTCAGGGTGCCAGGTCGCCAAGCGGCGCGGCGTTCGCCTGGATCTGACGGATTTCGACAAGGCCACGGAGACCATTGACGACCTGATTGTTTGGCCGGTCCAAGAACGTGGCACCGGGTTGGCGCCCGACATGCTGCGTCTCATGACCCGGGCCTTGCACGACGGTATGCGCGATCGCGATTACTCGGTGCTGTCCCGCACCATGATCGACAACCTGGCAGACCAGCTGGGGAAGGACGACGCTGCGGCGGTCAAGGCGCTGGAGGCGAAGTCCGCCGATGGAGTCCTGGTGGTGCGGATCACTCGTTGGGACGAGCGCGGTTTGCTCAGCCTGGGAAAGATTCGGGCCGAGGGCGAACTCAAGCTGCTCGGTCCCGGCGGCCGAGTACGGTGGCAAGGCCGATTGCATTGCGATGCGGAGCTCGTGGATCGGCTGACCGGGCCGCGAGAACTCGAAGCGCGACGTCGCGAGGTCGTCGAACGGATCGCGGTCTTCCTGGCGAACCGTCTTCCTCGACACCGGATTTGATCGTCGACTCGTCGACGAATCTCACGGACATGCTTGCAACCGAGGCCAAGGTCCGGAAGAATCCCGGCCTTGACCGCCGGGTTGGAGCCCTAGCTCGAACCCCGCGGTGACGACTAGAGTAAGGAGCACTAGGGCATATGGCACTGAGCCAAGAAGAACGAACGAAGCTCGTCGAAGAGTTCCGGATCAACGACAAGGACACGGGGAGCGCGCAAGTACAAGTCGCAATCCTCACCCACGACGTCCGGGCTCTGACCGAGCATCTCAAGAAGCACAAGAAGGATTATCACACGCAGCGAGGCCTGATGAAGAAGGTCGGTCGCCGTAACCGTTTGCTCCGCTATCTGAAGCGGACCGAACCCGCCAAGCACCGCGAACTCGTCAAGAAGCTCGGGTTGCGCGGCTAGAAAGGCCCCCGTGGGCAGAGCGGGCCCCTTCCGGGGCCCGGCCGGGACAGGCCCGGCAAACTGACAGTCGAGACTTGCCGGCGCCATGGACGGCGACTGGCAAAGCACGACACAGAGAAACGACAAGAGAGAGAAGCTTCACGCGATCCCTCGCACCGTTGCGAGGATTTGGTGGTGCGACCGAGAGTCGGATGCGCTGCCGCCGGGTCGATCTCGAACCTAGGGTTCGATCGATCCTGTAGAGACGAAACGAGGCTCCGGTTGCGGAGGCGTTTCGGGCCGTGTCGGGCCACTTTTGGCACGAACGGTTCAGAGGTTGGTCGCGGGGAAGTAGACAACTAGAAGGAGAGAACGTGAAAACCGTTCGAATCGAGCGAGAGGTCGATGGACGACCCCTCATTTTGGAGACGGGCAAGCTGGCCAAGCAGGCCGATGCAGCCGTCCTCGTGACGCTGGGCGAAACGACCGTCCTGGCGTGTATTCAAAGTGCGACGCCCCGCGAGGGCATCGACTTTTTCCCGCTGACCGTGGATTACCGCGAGAAGACCTATGCGGCGGGCAAGTTCCCCGGTGGTTTCTTCAAGCGCGAGGCCCGGCCGACGCAGAAGGAGATTCTGACCTGCCGAGTCATCGACAGGTCGCTGCGTCCAATGTTCCCCGATGGCTATCGAGAAGAAGTCCAGGTCATGCTGACCGTGCTTTCGTTTGACGGCGAAAACGATCCGGACATCGCTGCGATGATCGGCGCATTTGCTGCCGTGAACGTCAGCCCCATCCCGTTCTCGGGGGCGATGGGCGCTTGCCGCGTCGGATGTGTCGGTGGCAAGTTCGTGATCGATCCGACGACACAGGTCACGCGCAGCGACGAGAACGAGCTGAATCTCGTGATGGCTGCGACGAAGGACGCTGTCACGATGGTCGAGGCCGGAGCTCGCGGTGTCGACGAGGAGTTGATGATCGAAGCCCTCGAAGAAGGGCACGATGCGTGCCTGGACATCTGCGAGGCGATCACGGCGCTGGTCAAGAAGGCCGGAAAGAAGAAGAAGGAGTTTGTTCCGCCCGAGGGGCGCGCCGATGTCGACCGCGACATCGACAAGAAGTTCTACAAGGCCATCGCGACCGCAGTCTCGGTGGAAGGGTCGAAACAGGACCGAGCCGCTGCGGTACGTCTCGTGAAAGAAGATGTCCGCGCGCACTTCGAAAAGAAGTTCGCAAAGCTCGACGCGGGCGAACTGCGCAAAGCGCTCAAGTACGTGTCGAACAAGTTCGGCGAGCTCAAGTCCGATGCCGAGCGCGAAGCGATCCTCGGCGGGCGTCGCACCGATGGCCGGAAGAACACCGAGATTCGACCGATCTCGAGCGAGGTGGGGTTGTTGCCACGGACGCACGGTTCGGCCTTGTTCACGCGCGGCGAGACGCAAGCGTTGGTGATTGCGACCCTGGGGACCGTGGACGACGAGCAGATCGTCGATGGGCTCGAGGATGAGGAGCGCAGAAAGTTCTTACTGCACTACAACTTCCCGCCGTACAGCGTCGGCGAGGCCCGACCGATTCGCGGTCCCGGTCGTCGCGAGATCGGTCACGGTGCCTTGGCGGAGCGCTCCATTGCGAGCGTGCTTCCGAAGCACGAGGAGTTTCCCTACACCATCCGCCTCGTGAGCGAGATCCTCGAGTCCAACGGATCGAGTTCGATGGCGACGGTCTGTGGTTCCACTCTCGCGCTCATGGACGCGGGCGTCCCGATTCGCCAGCCTGTCGCTGGTATCGCCATGGGACTCGTCAAGGAAGGTCGCAAGACGGCCATCTTGTCGGACATCCAGGGATCGGAGGACCACTGTGGCGACATGGACTTCAAGGTGGCCGGGACGCAGCACGGCATCAACGCGCTGCAGAT
>CAYSWE010000364.1:0-5445 GCA_964434515.1 uncultured Phycisphaerales bacterium
CGTCCTGCAACTCGGCCAACTCGATCGGCAGCAGGTCCAGGTTCCACTCGGCCAGTTCGGCCGTTTTGTTGTCGGCGATGCGATACGCCCGCCCCCTCCCCGAACGTAACCCTCTTCGTAACGATCGCACGCCATGATAGCAGATCGACCGGTCCTCCGGTAGCACCGGCGCGCCCGGATCGTCTCACAGGCGACCGAGGTAGCTCCGAGGCACCGCCGCGACCGAATTGCACGTGACGTAGGCCGATGCCGATGGAAACGGGTTCGCCCAGAATACGCAACGCGTTCTATAACAACGTGTTACGTTTCGCAATGTCCACAAGGGCCGCGATCACAGATTTTCTGCATTTCTCGCCGGCCAACTAGCCGGCGAGATGTTATACTCCCCGGACATGGACATGCCCCTCACAGTCGACGATTTGCGACCCCGTAGCCCAGCCGAGGAAGCCCTGCTGCGCGGCTCCGGTTTCCGGTGGGGCCCGAAGGGTACGCACACCAGCCGAACGATCATGCTCGACGAGCTTCGGTCGGTCTTGGCCTACTGCCGGCCGGACGCCACGCGCGACGAGTACCTTTCGGCCATCTGCGAAGACAATTGCCTGGGCAAGCGAACCGCGGCAACTCGCCAACAGTCAAGCCAGCGACTGTCCGAGTTGTACGCCCTTGACCCAGAGGTGCCGCTGTTCCGCATCATGCGGCGGTGCTGGTACCGCGACCGAGATGGCCAAGCGATACTCGCGCTGCTGCTCGCCCTCGCGCGCGATCCGCTCCTTCGGGTGACGGCGGCGACCGTCTTGCGGATGCAGCCGGGCGAAGAGCTTGCACGGCAACAGATGACCGACGCGCTCAGCCGAGCGGTAGGGAGCCGTCTCAGCGAAACGACTCTGGATAAGGTCGTGCGGAACGCAGCATCGTCTTGGACGCAATCGGGACACCTCAAAGGGCGCGGCCGTAAAGTTCGGCAGCGGGTTGTGCCGACTGTGGCGGCTACGGCGTATGCCCTGCTACTCGGCCACCTCGGCGGTATGCGCGGATCGGCGCTCTTCGAGTCACTGTGGGCTCGAGCGCTCGATGCCTCGGTCAGCGAATTGCAGCACCTCGCCGCTCAGGCCCGCCGACTAGGCTTCCTGGATATGAGCCAATCGGGTGGCGTCATCAACGTTTCATTCTCGCGGCTCTTGGCCCTGGACGAAAGGCGGTAGGCCAATGGGAAGAATCGAAGAGCTCGCACGTCGGTTCCGCGGCCACATCGGCGCGCCTTGGCAGCGCAACCTGGCCGGCGACCAGAAAGCGATCTTTGTGGTCTATCCGAAGACCGACGAGCGGAAGCTGCGGGCGCGTCTCGACCTCTTCGAGATGGCTACGACTTCGACCGGACACTCTTGGCATCTGCTCGACCTCACCGACACCTTTGCCCGATGGATGGCAGACACCGACTACCGCGATGCCTACTTTGAGGAGCCGGAGACGCTGGCCATGAAGCTGCGGAGCGACTTCGTGCAACACGCTGCCGGCCGCCTTCGCGAGGCGCTCACGGCAGCGGAGGTAGACGAGGATGCCGTTGTCGCCGTTCAAGGCGTCGCCTGCCTGTTTGGCTTTACGCGCGTTTCGCTCGTGTTGAAGGAGGTTGTAAAGGATATCCGGGGCCGGCTTGCAGTCTTTTTCCCCGGCGAATACGAAGACGGCAACTACAGACTCTTGGATGCCAGGGACGGCTGGAACTACTTGGCCGTGCCGATCACGCTTCATAACGGGGTAAACGACTGATGAAAAACCGCGAGCTTTTCCAACGCGATCCCGCTGTATCGAAGCTCCTGAACGACGGCGTTGCTGCCGTGCGCGAGGCCGCAAGCGAGAAGGAAATCGAGACGCTGCGGTACGAGCTTGAGCACTTCGTGTGCGAAGGACAGTACAAGGATGGCTTGATCCGGATTCTTGAATCATACCTCGGTAACGTCAACTCGACGACCCAGCCGGCTGCATGGGTGAGTGGCTTCTACGGCAGCGGCAAGTCGCACCTGCTGAAGATGTTTCGCCATCTCTGGGTGGACACCCGTTTCAGCGACGGCGCAACTGCGCGCGGCTTGGCCCGGCTCGCGCAGGAGGTCGAAGACCTGCTGCGTGAACTAGACACGCTCGGCAAGCGGTGCGGCGGCCTGCACGCTGCGTCGGGCACGTTGCCTTCTGGCGGCGGGGAAAGCGTCCGGCTGGCGGTGCTGAGCATCATCCTTGCCTCGCAGGGCCTGCCCGAGGCGCTGCCACAGGCACAGTTCTGCATGTGGCTCCAGAAGAACGGCATCTTCGATCACGTAAAGGCAGCGGTCGAAGCCGCCGGCAAGAAGTTCTTCGATGAACTGCATGATCTGTACGTCAGCCCCATCCTGGCCAAAGCCGTACTCGACGCCGACCCCGACTTCGCGTCCGACCTCAAGCAGGCCCGCGCCGCGTTGCGAGCGCAGTTTCCCGTAGTTGACGACGTATCGACCAACGAGTTCATCCGGCTGGTCCGCGAAGTGCTCGCCGTTGAGGGCGAAATCCCCTGTACGGTGATCGTCCTGGACGAAATTCAACTCTTCATCGGCGATAGCCCTGCCCGCTCAACGGACGTGCAGGAAGTCGCAGAAGCGCTCTGCAAGCAGCTCGACAGCCGCGTGTTGTTGATCGGCGCTGGTCAGACGGCCCTCGCCGGCAACGTGCCACTGCTGCAACGTCTTACCGGCCGGTTCACCATCCCCGTGGAGCTTTCAGACTCGGATGTGGAGACGGTGACTCGTCGCGTCGTGCTGGCGAAGAAGGTCGACAAACGCAAGGTTGTCGAAGACGCGCTCAGCGCCCACGCCGGCGAGATCGATCGCCAGCTTGCCGGCACGCGCATTGCAGTGTGCACTGAGGACCGCGATGTCATCGTGGACGACTACCCATTACTGCCGGTCCGCCGGCGATTCTGGGAGCACGTGCTGCGCGCGGTAGACCTGCCCGGCACCGCCAGCCAGCTTCGCACACAACTCAAGATCGTGCATGAGGCTGTACGACATACGGCCGAGGAAGAACTCGGCACCGTCGTCGCCGCCGACTTCATCTTCGGTCAGCTTCACCCCGACCTGCTCCGCAGCGGCGTCCTGCTCCGCGAAATCGACGAGACGATCCGCAACCTCGATGACGGCACCGACGATGGCCGGCTTGCCCAGCGGCTCTGTGGTCTGATCTTTCTGATTCGCAAGCTCCCGCGTGAGGCCGTGGCCGACATCGGCGTCCGCGCTACGCCGGAGATGCTGGCCGACCTGCTGGTGTCCGACCTGTCCAACGACGGCACCCGGCTTCGCAAAGACATCCCTCGTATCCTCAATAAACTCGTGGATGCCGGCACGCTCATCAAGCTGGACGAGGAATACAGCCTCCAAACGCGGGAGAGCAGCGAGTGGGACCGCGAGTTCCGCAACCGCCGGACCCGGCTGAACGGCGACCTGACCGCCTTGGCGAGCAAGCGCAGCACGCTCATCAGCGCCGCATGCGGCGAAACGCTCAAGGGCATCAAGCTCGTGCAGGGCAAGTGCAAGGAGCCGCGGAGGCTGTTGATCCACTTCGGTAGCGACTCCCCCCCCGCCGGTGGCAGCGACATCCCCGTCTGGGTCCGCGACGGCTGGGGCGAGAAGGAAGCGACGGTCCTCAGCGACGCCCGTGCTGCCGGCAGCGATAGCGCGATCATCTACGTCTATGTCCCCAAGGCCAGCGCCGACGACCTCCAGAAGGCCATCGTCGAGTACGAAGCCGCCAAGTCCACCCTCGACTTCAAGGGCACGCCCACCACGCCTGAAGGCCGAGAAGCCCGCGACGCCATGGCGACGCGCATGGGCGCCGCCGAGGCCACCCGCAACCAGATCATTCAGGACGTTATCAACCAGGCGAAGGTCTTCCAGGGCGGGGGCAACGAGTGCCTGGGGCTCATGCTGGCCGCGAAGGTTGAGGACGCAGCCAGCGCGTCGCTGGCTCGGCTGTTCCCGAACTTCAAGGACGCCGACGACAGCCGCTGGCACACCGTCATCAACCGCGCCAAGAACGGCGACGAAGCGGCACTTTCCGCGGTGGATTGGACCGACTCGCCGGAAAAACACCCGGTCTGCGCGGCCGTGCTGTCCGAGGTCGGCTCGGGCAAACGCGGGAAAGACATCCGCAGCGCCTTCGAGGCCAGCCCCTACGGTTGGCCGCGCGACGCCGTGGACGCCGCCCTCATCACGCTGCACACTACCGGCCACCTCCGCGCCACCTACAAGGGGCAGACGCTCTCGCAGGGCCAGCTTGACCAGGCGAAGATTTCCATGACCGACTTTCGCAGCGAAACGGTCACGCTCAACGCCCGCGAGAAGATGAAGCTCCGCAAGCTCTTCCACGATGCCGGTGTGGACTGTAGGCCCAACGAGGAAACCACCAAGGCGAGCGTTTTCCTCGCTCAGCTGGCGGACTTGGCCGACCACGCCGGCGGCGATCCCCCCATGCCAGAGCGGCCGAAGACCGACCACCTCGACACGCTGCGCGCGCTGGCCGGCAACGAGCAACTCGCCGCGATTCTCAAACAGCACGATACGCTGGCCAAACAGGCGAAGGCGTGGGGCAAGCTGGCCGACCTCGCAGCCAAGCGTAAGCCGGCATGGGAAACGCTCTGCACGCTGCTCAAGCACGCCGATCGGCTCGCGGAAGCCGACGAACTCCGCACACAAGCCGAGGCGGTGAAATCCGAGCGCCGGCTGCTCGACGCCAGCGATCCCGTGCCGGACATCCGCAAGGCCGCGGCCGATGCGCTTCGCACCGCCGTTACCGCCGCACACGCCGAATACGAGAGAACATACAAGGATCAGATGGCCGCCCTGACCGCCAGCGACAACTGGAAGCAGCTCACGGCCGACCAGCGCCAGCACATCCTGGCCGATGAGGGCATCGCCGAGTTACCGGCGCTCTCGGTCGGCTCAGAGGCCGACCTGATCCGCACGCTGGAGCACACGCCGCTGCCGGCGTGGAAGACGAAGACCGACGCGCTCCCCCAGCAGTTCGCCCGCGCTGCCGTCGCTGCGGCAAGGCTCCTGGAGCCGAAGACCCAGCGCGTGCACTTGACCAGCGGAACGCTCAAGACCGAGCAGGACGTCAAAACGTGGCTGGCCGCCACGGAGAAAGACCTGCTGGCGAAGTTGAAGAACGGTCCGGTCGTGATTTCCTGAGGGACAATTCCTATGCCGACGCTTCCCAGCGATCTTCGTAACAAACTCGAACGCGTGGTCGTCGCCGCCCGCGATGCGGCCGAGGCCGGGGCGCGGGCGGCGCTTGAGGCCCTGGCCGTCCACCATCACGAGCCCTACGCGCACATGACGGCCGAGCAGCGCAAGCTTCGCAACCACCTGCGCGCCCGGGCGCGGCAGCTTGGAGATCGGAAGCTGCCCAAGCCGCAAAAAGGCG
>CAYSWE010000365.1:0-5425 GCA_964434515.1 uncultured Phycisphaerales bacterium
GGGGTCGCCGGCATCGCTGCCAACGTCGCCGTCGTCAGCATCCGAGGGGGCCTTGCTGACAACGACCCGCGCTGGCCGCAGCACCCGGTCGCCGATCTTGAAGCCCGTCTGGTGGACGGCAACGACTGTGTTTGGGGCCGCGTCGCTTCGCTCCTCGAGAGCGAGTGCTTCGTGTAGCTGCGGGTCGAAGACCGCGTCGAGGGCCGGGATCTCTTCGACGTCGTGGCGACCGAGCAGCTCTTCGAGCATCGAGTGCACCATGCGCACACCCTCGAGCAGCGAGTCGCGGTCGCTGTCGGCCTTGAGCGCGCGCTCGAAGCTGTCGACCACGGGTAGTAGGTCTTGCGTGACATGCCCTATGGCGCTTTCTCGCGCGCGGCGGACATCCTCCGCCTGTCGGCGACGCATGTTCGCCATGTCCGCCAGTGCGCGCTTGAGCTTCTCCTCGAGCGTAGCGTTCGCCAACTCGAGCTCCGCGATGCGAGCGTCCTGCTCAGTCTCGTCAGCGACGCTGTGTTCGGACAGCTCGCCATCGACTGGAATCGCGCCGGGCATCCCGGCCTCGTCCGATGGCGCGTCGAACTCGCGGGCGTCTTGTTTGCCTTTCTTGCCGTATCTACGCATCAGAAGATGTCCTTGATCTTCTCGAAGATGCCCTTGCCCTTGTGGCTCTTGGCTTGCTTTTCCTCATCGAGCGTGTCGAGTTCGGCAAGTAGCTCCTCTTGCCTGGCGGTGAGCTTCTTGGGTACGATCACGTTGATCCGCACCAAGAGGTTGCCACGACCGCGCCCGTCCGCCCTGGGCAGCCCCTGACCACGCAGCCGCAGCGTCTGACCCGGTTGCGTGCCCTTCGGGATCTTCATCTCCACGGGCTTGCTCAGCGTGGGGACGTGGATCGTCGCGCCAAGCGCCGCCTGTCCAAAGCGCACCGGCACCTCGCAGATGAGGTCGGAGCCATGACGCTCGAAGAACTCGTGCTGCTTGACGTGGATGACGATGACGAGATCGCCGGGAGGGCCACCCCCCTCACCGATCTCGCCTTGGCCCGGGACGCGTTCGACCGAGCCTTCCTCGATCCCCGGTGGGATGTAAATCTTCTTTTCTTCGCGGCGACGCACACGCCCGGTTCCGCGGCAGTTGGTGCAAGGGTGCTGGATCGTTGCGCCTCGCCCTTGGCAACGCGGGCACGTGCGGCGGATTGCGAAGAAGCCCTGCGACTGCTGGACTTCGCCGACGCCGCCGCAGGTCGTGCACGTCTCGGGCTTCGTGCCGGCCTTGGCTCCCGTTCCGTCGCAGGTCGCGCAATGATCGAGCCGCGCGACCTCGATGGACTTTTCGACGCCGGTTCCGACTTCTTCGAGCGTGACCTGCAGATCGACACGGAGCGAGGCGCCGCGGCGTCCGCGCCGCTGGCCTGCACCGGCGAACAGGTCTTCAAAGCGGAAGCTACCACCGCCACCCCCGCCGCTGAAGACATCGCCGAACGCGGAGAAGATGTCGTCCATGCTGAAGCCGCCGGGCCCTTGGGCCGGGCCGGCGCTACGAGCGCCCGTGAATGCGGCATGGCCAAACTGATCGTATTGCTGGCGCTTTTCTTCGTCGGACAGCACGGCGTAGGCCTCGGCAGCCTCCTTGAAGCGAGCCTCGGCCTCCGCATCGTCTGGATTGCGGTCAGGATGGTACTTGAGGGCGATCTTTCGGTAGCAGGACTTGATCTCGACCTGGCTCGCACCACGGTCGACACCAAGCACCTCGTAGTAGTCGCTCTTGTTCGCCATGGCTTGCTGTCCGGTGTGCCTCGATGGGAGTACTCGGCGACGGCGCGTCCCCGCGGGAGAAGCACCGTCGCGTCCTCCTTTCTATCGGATGGAGCCTTCGATGGCCTTCGCCTTCTCGTTGATCGACGTGACGAGACTGTCCGTGGTCAGCATCAGGCCGGCAATGCTCCCCGCGTTCTGGACCGCGGTGCGCACGACCTTGGCCGGATCCACGACGCCCATCTTGAACATGTCACCCCACTTGCCGGTCTCGGCATTGAAGCCGTACGACCCGGAGTGCTCGAGCGCCTGGGCGACGATGACCGTGCCATCCTCGCCAGCGTTCTCGGCGATCTGCCTGAGTGGCGCCTCGAGGGCGTTCGCGATGATGTCCGCCCCATGCCGCTCGTCGCCACGGAACCCCTTCGCTTCGCGCAGATCGACTGAAGCCTGGAGCAACGCGATTCCGCCACCGTGGACGATGCCCTCTTGGACAGCGGCCTGGGTCGCATTGAGCGCATCCTCGGCCCTTTGCTTCTTCTGCTTCATGTCGGCTTCGGTGGCAGCCCCCACGCGGATGACGGCGACGCCCCCAGTGAGGCGAGCGAGGCGCTCCTGGAGCTTCTCGCGATCGTAGTCCGACGTGGACTTCTCGATCTGCGCGCGAATCTGGTCGGCACGGGCCGTGATGTCCTTCTTGGATCCGGCACCCTCGACGACCGTCGTCGTGTCCTTCGTCACCGTGATCTTCTTGGCGCGACCCAGCGCGTCGATCGTGAGGCTCTCGAGTCCCTTGCCGAGTTCTTCCGAGTGAACCTCGGCATCGGTCAGCGTCGCGAGGTCCTGCAGCATCGCTTTGCGGCGATCACCAAAGCCCGGGGCCTTGACCGCACATACATTCAGGACGCCCTTGAGCCGGTTGACGACGAGCATCGCCAGAGCTTCGGACTCGACGTCTTCGGCAATGATCACGAGTGGCTTGCCAGTGCGATTGACGGCTTCGAGGATCGGCAGCAGCTCCCGCACATTACCGATCTTCTTTTCGCTGATCAGAATGTAGGCATCTTCGATGACGGCCGACATGGAGTTCACGTCGGTGATGAAGTACGGCGAGAGGTAACCCTTGTCGAACTGCATGCCCTCGACGTGCTCGAGGACCGTGTCCATCGTACGGCCTTCTTCGACCGTGATGACGCCCTCGGAACCCACCCGATCGACGGCGTCCGCGAGGATCTCACCAATGACCGGATCGTTGTTGGCCGAGATCGTCCCGACTTGGCAGATCTCGGTCTTGTTCTTGATCTTCTTGGCTTGGGTTTCGATGGACTCGACGGCCATCTGCACCGCGCGCTCGATTCCGCGACGGAGTTCGACCGGATTGACGCCGGCGACCAGATACCTCTGGCCTTCACGGAAGATCGCTTCGGCGAGAACCGTCGCTGTGGTCGTGCCATCGCCGGCGATGGAGTTGGTCTTGGATGCGACCTCGCGAACGAGCTTGACGCCCATGTTCTCGAACGCGTCTTCCAACTCGACTTCCTTGGCGACCGAGACTCCGTCACGGGTCACCTGCGGGGCGCCGAACGACTTCTCCATGATGACGTTCTTGCCCGACGGGCCAAGGGTCACCTTGACCGTGCGCGCGAGCTTCTCGACGCCGGCGAGAATTTTCCGACGAGCATCCTCGTCGAACATGATCTGCTTGGCCATTTCGGTTTCTCCCGGCTCTAGTTGACGAGCGCGAGGACTTCGCCTTCGCGCATGATCTTGAACTCGTCACCGTCGATCTTGACGTCGGCGCCCGAGTACTTGCCAAAGATCACAAGATCGCCCTTCGTGAGTTCGAGCGGCGTCCGCGTGCCATCGTCCTGCCGCTTGCCGCTGCCCACGGCGACGACCTTGCCGCGCTGCGGCTTTTCCTGTGCCGAGTCCGGCAGAACGATTCCGCCAGCCGTCGTTTCCTCGGCGTCGAGAACCTTGATTACGATGCGATCGTCAATCGGTTGGATTGCCATCTTAGATTGCTCCTGAAGCTGAATGTGGATAGGGGGTAGGGGGCGAGCGCCGGCTCACCCCGGCCGGCTACATTTCGTCGTCGTCGTCGTCGTCCGAGTCTTCCGGCTTCGACGTCACGATTGCGTCCGTCGTGAGCAGAAGGGTTGCCACGCTCACGGCATTCTCGAGAGCGGCTCGCGTGACCTTGGTCGCGTCCACGATGCCGAACTCGAACATGTCGCCATAAGTGTCGGTCAGCGCGTTGTAGCCGTACGCGCCGGACTCCTGCAGCACCTGGCGCGCAACCACCGCGCCGGCCTTGCCTGCGTTGTTGGCGATCTGCCGGATCGGAGCCTGGATTGCCTTCTTGAGGGCGCTCACACCGAGCTGCGCATCGCCGCCCAGCTTGAGGCGGTCGAGTGCTGGAACGCTTCGCAACAGCGCAGTGCCGCCGCCCGGCAGAACGCCCTCTTCGATCGCCGCGCGGGTCGCGTGCAGTGCGTCGTCGAGCAGCGCCTTGCGCTCCTTCATCTCCGTCTCGGTCGCTGCACCAACGCGGATGACGCCGATGCCACCCGTAAGCTTGGCGAGCCGTTCCTGGAGCTTCTCTTTATCGTAGTCGCTCGTCGTCTCCTCGATGTCGCGCCGGATCTGCTTGGCGCGGGCCGAGACGTCCGCTGCGTTGCCGCCGCCGCCGAGAAGTGTCGTCGTATCCGAGTCGATCGTGACGCGCTTGGCGCGCCCGAGCGAACTCAGCTCGACCTTCTCGAGGTCGAGTCCGAGGTCTTTGAAGATCGCTTCGCCGCCGGTCAGGATCGCGAGGTCCTGCAGCATCGCCTTGCGGCGGTCGCCGTAGCCAGGAGCCTTGACGGCCGCGACCTTGAGATTGCCACGCAGCTTGTTGACGACCAAGGTCGCGAGCGCTTCGCCATCGACGTCTTCGGCAATGATGAGCAACTGCTTGTTGCCCTTCATTGCCTTCTCGAGCAAGGGCAGCAGCTTGTGTACCGACGAGATCTTGTCTTCATGAATGAGGACGTAGGCGTTGTCGAGTCGGCACTCCATGTCGTCGGGGTTCGTGACGAAGTGCGGCGACAGATAGCCGCGGTCGAACTGCATGCCCTCGACGACATCGACCTCAGTCTCGAGGCCGCGTCCCTCTTCGAGCGTAATGACGCCGTCCTTGCCGACGCGCTTGAGCGCGTCCGCGAGCAGCTTGCCCACCGATGTGTCGTTGTTGCCGGCGATCGTGCCGACCTGGGCGATCGCCTTGGAGTCATCGAAGGGAACCGCCACCGACTGCTTGTGCAGCGACGCGAGCACCTTGTCCGCGGCGGCGCGGATCCCCCGGTTGACTTCGACCGGGCTGGCGCCGGCCGTGAGCACGCGCTGGCCGCTCTCGAGGAGCGACCAGGTCAGCAGGGTCGCGGTCGTCGTGCCGTCACCGGCGACGTCCGATGTCTTGCTGGCGGCCTCGCGGACGAGCTTGGCGCCCATGTTCTCGTTCGGGTCTTCGAGTTCGATTTCTTCCGCGACGGTGACACCGTCCTTCGTGATCGTGGGGCCGCCCCAGCCGCGGTCGAGCACCGCGTTTCGGCCCTTGGGGCCCATCGTCGAGACGACAGCGCGCGCAAGTTTTGCAACGCCGTTGAGTACCGCCTCGCGGGCATCCC
>CAYSWE010000366.1:0-5420 GCA_964434515.1 uncultured Phycisphaerales bacterium
GTCATCGTGACTCCCGCGATCGAGTCTGCGCGACGAAGCGACTACGAGAAGTTATGAACGACTTCGATCAATCGGGCTCGATCAGCACACACAGGTTGTGCTCGCCGGTACCGCCGACTTCGATCAGGTAGAGACGCTGACCCGGCTTCAAGAGCTTCTTGGGAATGCGAAAGCTTCGGTCCTTGTCGATCTTTGGCTGAAATGTGTCGCCGTCTCCGACGCGTACGCGCACGTCGTCGCCGTCCCCACCGAAGACAACCTCGAGATCGCTCGCCGAGGACGGAGGGTTCGGCTTGATGACGAAGAGCTTGTGGCCGTCGCTTGGTCCCGGCGCGCCGCGCATGGCAGCCAGGAGCAGAAAACAAAGCACCACCGGCCGACGCAAGATCCGAGTCATGGCTATGCTCCGTGACATCGTTAGCGGCTCGCCAACTGGAATACCAACGAACTGCCAACGAGCGTGCGCCCCGTCTTGGCGCCAACGCGATCGGCGGCCACCATCGACACGCCTAGCTTCGGAGCAGCGGCGATTCTCACCGACGCACCGTTCGTGACGGAAAGCCCCGCAGCATTCACCTTGGGATCATAGAAGACCCACTGCGTATACACGCGCGCACCAGCCAGGCTGAGTCGATACGGAATCGGCAAATCGAACGACGCCGTAGCATCCGGCCCCGGCGCATGCAGGGTCGCCGCCCGCCCAACGACAATGTCCTGAGAGACATACAGCAGGCAACCCGGCGCACCAACGCCGGCAAGGTCCATTGGCAACGGTATCGGCCCCCACGTCCGATTGCTGGCGCCAAGCACGAACAACGCCAACGGCGTCGTCGGCCCCGTGGTCCACGCACGCAGTGTGCCGCCGACAGCGACGTTCCGAAGGATCGTATTCGCCACAGCCTCCTTGTGGCCCGGACGCCAGCACGAGTGGCCGAACTGGGTACGGGTTGCCGCGACGGTCGCGACACTGTCGACAAACCAGGGGCCCGGCAAGGGTAGCGTGGCGTGCGGTCGGGCGAGGAACTCGAGGCACAGATTGCCCGCTGCACGCCACGGGATCGGTTTCTGCAGGACGATGTGCGCCGACTCCGACGGCGCAAACGTCGCCACGGTGCGACCGGCGGCCAGCTGTGGCGAACGCGTGACCTGGAACGGGCCACGGTATGCCGTGACCTGAGCAATCGAGTGATTGCGGGCGAACACCGCAGACGGGTGATTGGGCGAGACCACAGACCACGAGGCGCGAACCTCTAGATCGATCCAACCGCCCTGCATCCCAGCCGGAAGCCGTGCATTGGTCGCCGCGTCCCGGCGCAGGACAATGCGTCGGATGGGTCGACCCTTGAGGCCCTGGAGTTCCGAACGCGCAATGATGAGTTGGAGCCGCCGCTCGAACCCGCCCAACAGGAAAGGCTCGACCGAACCACCCTCCAGCCCGGCTGCGGTATGCGGAACGACGACGCTTGCCTGAGCCGCCAAACCATCGACCACAAAACCCTCCACCGCAAGCGTCCAGCCGAGGACAAGCATCGGAGCGACCATCGACGACCGGAGAGAGAAACGGAAAGGACAACGAAGTGGACGCATCATGGAGACCTACCTGTTCTCAAGAGGGGCGATGAGCTACGCTAGGTCGCGGTCGATCGCGGCAGCATACTAGCGTCGCAATGGCCGGAGCATACGAAGCGCCACCAGCCGCGGCAAGCCCCGAGCAGCCGCAGAAACGGCATGGCATTTGCCGAGCAACTGTATCAGCCTGGCCTGGACGCCTAGCAGGTTGCCGTCCGAACGCGCCCTCCTCAGAATGCCATTTGCGATGACCAAGTTTGCACTCCAGATTGCCACACCGACGGCATGGCTCGACGCCGTGCTCGGCAACTTCGACGCCTTCCTGCTCGACCAC
This sequence comes from uncultured Phycisphaerales bacterium, assembly GCA_964434515.1. Taxonomy (GTDB): domain Bacteria; phylum Planctomycetota; class UBA1135; order UBA1135; genus CAYSWE01. The sequence continues at coordinate 1,904 of CAYSWE010000366.1, forward strand.
GCATCGTGTGAGCGCAAGGCGTCCGCCTTCGCTCTCGCTATGGTTGCGCATTTCCGCGACAAGAGCCGACTTGTCACGACGATGATCGACCTAGCGCTCGAGGAACTCGGCCACTTCCGGCAGGTCGTGCAGATCCTCGAGGGTCGTGCGCTTCATCTCGGGCCCGACCGCCGCGCCCCCTATGTCCGGGCGCTGGGACGTGAGGTGCGCCAAGGCTCCGAGAGCTACCTTGTAGACCGCCTCATTGTTGGCGGAATCATCGAGGCCCGCGGCTGCGAGCGCTTCGGTAGGATCGCCACTCTGGCCGAGATCGAGGCGCGATTGGTCCAAGATCTGACGCCGCAAGCTGCGCTGCACTGAAAAAACAACTCCGACACGCTATTTCGCCCTTGGGGGGAGGAACGCTTTCTTGGCTATGGTCAGAAACACAGGAAACATCGTCGATAGACGCTTCTTTGGCGCGATCCCCATTTTCTGCTCCAAGGAGTCGAGATCGACACGGAGGGTCTCAGCCCGGAGTAGGAGCTCGCTAGCGCGGCAGTGTAGGTAGTGAGTAAAGGCGTCGCCATTTCGGTGGCGGACGATCTGCGCGGCACGAACGATGAGCTCCCCAACCTCCGGACCCGCATCGAGATGGCAAACACGGTCGATCTCCGTCTGGAGGGAACGAGCGGCGTTCGCCGCACGGGCCCCAACCGTGTCGGGAGGGATACCGAGTTCCTGCTCAAAGCCTAGGGTGCCGAGGAGCGCACCGCAGCGCAACAGACGCAAGGCGAGCAAGCGGCGGCGCGTCGGCCCGACGCGGTCGCGATCCTTGCCACGATGGGCCAGACGCCCAACCCAATCATCGAGCAGCATCAGGAGCTTGTCGCCTTCGTCGAAGCTCGAACTCACCCACGGAACCCAGCTCCACTTATGGCGCACCTGCAGCAGCGCGCGACGGTCTTCCTGGATCACGCGATGACAGGCGTGCGCTTCGCGATCCATGCGGCTCCACAAAGCGTCGGCGTCAGCGTCGGCGTCGGAGGCGCTAGTCGGCGAAGGGACCTCGGCAAGTTCCTCGGGGACTTCCAGCGGAGGGACGACGCACGCCGCGGGAAGCACGAACACGGCCAGCAGTCCAGCCAAACGAAGTTTTCTCCAGGTTTCCATGCCACCAAGAGCGATGACAGAGAGGCCGGCGTTGCGCTCGAGATCGAAGAAACGCAAGAAAGTGACTGCGGGGCACTCGCTGTTTTGTCGAGGCTTTCCGGCTTTGCAGGGCGCGTGCTCCTGAACGTCTCGCCTATACCGGACTTTTCGGCCGCGTTTCTAGTTTGGCGGAAAGGAGAGCACGATCTCGTGTGCGGTCCAGTCGCTGTCCGTGCCCGCGACGTCGAATGCCAAATTGCCGTGCTGGAGTTCGGCGCCATCGATGCGGGACGGGATCCGACCGGCGAGGCGCACGGGGAGCGTGTGTGATCCGGGGCGGGCCGACAGGCGGAGCCTGACTTCGCTGCCGTCCGGGCTGGCTTCGCGCGCAAGGAACTTGAGCGACGCCGAGCGCTCGGAATCCCGCGGACGAACGGTGCGATCGACAATGAGTAGATCCGGAATGACGTCAAAGCGTAGCTTGGCCGGCAGGCCCGACAGCGCGAGCTGACGCACCCAGATGCGCACGCCCTCGCCGAGTTCTTCGGTGTCGAACTCGAGCGCCTGACCGTCACGCAGGACTCGATCGACGCGGCAGGGCGTCGGAACGAAGACCCCGAGGTCCACGGCCTCATCCCCCGCCGAGCTCGGCTCCGCCGCGAGCTCGAGGACGATGTGGCTTGCGTCGTCGGCTCGAGTGAAGCTTCCGCGCAGCCACCAACCGTGGAACCTCAGATGCTCGAAGCGGACGTGGTCGAGACAGCCAGGGACGCATGGACACAGTTCGAGCGTCTCGCCATCGTCCGTGACGCGCGCGCCGAGCAGGCCTTCGACCGCAGGGCCAAGCACCGCCGCATGGCTGGTGGCCTGGTGACGCGAAATCCCAATGGGCTCGCACTTGTCGCCATGGAAGACCTCTTCGAGCACTCCGGGCGAAAAGTGCCGCACCAACGACAAGAGCCCCGAAAGGCGCTCCCACGCCGGGCCAGGTCTCCCAGCGAGCAGGTCCGCGAGCGCGACCCAGCCCGCAAAGAGCGGCCACGCACTGCCCGACTGGTATGAGATCGCCTGATACCGAGGATCGGCGCGATCGAGCAGGCGCACGCCCCAGTCGGTCGCAAAACCGGGCGTGGCAAACGGCTCCAGAACGCGCGCAGCTACCGCGCCCTCGGTGGCGCCGACGATCACCGGCATCGTGGCGAGCACGGTGAGCGTGCGGTCGAACGAACCGTCCGCGCGCAGGGCGTTGGCATAACGTAGCGACTCGCGGTCGAGGAAGTTGTCATTGAGCACGCTCCGCACGCGCGCGGCTGCGGTGGCCCAGGCCGCCGCCCGGGCACCGTGACCGAGCCGACGAGCCAAGCTCGCGCCACGCTCGAGCGCGGCGAACTGCAACGACGCCAGATAGACCTCGCAATGCACCCCCTCGCGCAGCGGTCCTCCCTCGAGCCAACCGTGACCGACTCCAGTGTTCTCGGTGAGTCCATCGCCGTCACGATCGCGCTCCTGCATGCAGGCGACGGCACGCTCGACAGCGGGCCAGAGTTCTCGCGCCAAGTCGAGATCTCCGCTCCAGTCGGTGTGACGCGCCACTTCGGCAACGAACAGCGGCGTGGCGTCCGCGGCGTCATAGTGAGCAACGCCGGCCGGGGTCAGTTCGTGCAGGATCTCGCCACAAGGGCCCTGATGCTGCGCGAGCAAACGCAGCGTCGCGCGCGCTTCATCCCAATCGCCCCAAGGCAACCACGCCCGGGAGCACCACATCGAATCCCGTCCAAAGTACCATGCGTACCCCGGCCTCCCGCTGCACCAACCGGATCGCGTCGTGTCGAACCCGGCGAGCCAACCGCCGCGCTGGGTGCCGCCGGCCGTCGCGCGCGTTCGGGCAAAGAAGCGCTGCGCGCCAGCCCGCACCCAGGCTAGCTCATGGTCGACTTCTGGATTCTCGAATGTCAGTCGCAGCCCGTCCGACAACGCAGGGACGGCTGCTTCGGCAACAAGGAGAGCTCGCGCCTCGGCCTCGCTGCGTCCAACAGCACATCGGAGGCGCAAACGCTCGGCCGGGCCGAGCGCGAACCTCAGCCGCGCGACAAACGCGCGCTTCCCAGCCGAGGCATCGATGTCCCAAGTCAGCGGCACCCGCTCGAACACCAGGAGCCCACAGGCCCCGGTCGCGGCGTCCGACACGCGCAGAGCACGTCCGTCCGCGGCAACGCTGACCTCAGCCTGCCCCACCGCGCGCGCGGGATACGGCCACATCAGGCGTTGATCACCGCCAACCGCAAACACGACCTCGGTCGCTTCGCCGGAGTTCTCGAGCTCGCCGCAAAAACTCGCAGACGAGCGTAGCACGCTCCAGCGTTCGACCAACGTCGCCCCGCCGCTG
>CAYSWE010000367.1:0-5406 GCA_964434515.1 uncultured Phycisphaerales bacterium
CACCGTCGTGAGATCCATACGCTGGGCATCGGGCATCTGATCGTGAGCAACGATCAGCTGCGTCATTCCGATGATCGCGTTGAGCGGCGTGCGAATCTCGTGACTCATGTTGGCGAGGAAGTCGCTCTTCGCTCGAGTTGCGGCCTCGGCCTTCTCCTTGGCACGGACGACCAACCGATCTCGGGCCTGGATCTGGTCGAGCATCGTGTTGAAGGCGTCGATGAGCAGGCCGAGTTCGTCGTCGGACGTCTTGGTCGCACGAATGCTGTAGTTGTCCTGCTCGGTCACGGCGCGGGTCGTGCGCACGAGTTCGAGGATCGGATCGGCAATGAGACCGGTAAGCCTCGTCGACAAGAAGAACGCCAACAGCAGCGCCCCAACGATGACAAGAACAATGAGCCCGCCGATCCACAGCAAACGAGCCTGATAGCCGACGAGATTGGTCGTGATGACCACGGAGCCGAGCACGTCGCCGTCGACCACGACGGGCTCGGAGACCGCGATTGGCCCGTCCTGTTGAGCCACATCCGACGAACCCTGACGGCCAGGCAGCGGATGCCCGCTGCGCGCACCACCGGTCTGCGAGTAGCTCGCGAACAACGATCCGTCGCGCGCAACGACGCGCGCGGTCAGAACCGCAGGCTCGGCGCGCAACCCCTCCAAGACCTCGACCGCCCCCTGGGCATTGCCGAACCCGAGCGACGACCGGCACTGCTCACTGAGGATCTGTGCGATGCGCCCGACGTCGCGCCGCATGGTCTCGCGGAAGCCGAGCATGTCGATGGCAATGAATGCAACGGCAGCAACCAGGATCACCGCGCTGCTGATCACCATGATGACCAGCCGTAGCTTCCGCCGGATCGAGAGCGAACTCAAAGGCAGCACGCGACGCTCTCCTCCCGCTCGATCTGCGACTCGACTCCCTGCACGGTGACGTTCCCCCAAGGCCGCCAACAACCCGTGCTCTCATCGACCAAACACGGGACCCGGCCTGCGCCCTTTTGGTCGCACCTGCGCACGACGCCAGCGCGCTCGCTGGGACTCAGGGAAGTAGCGTCACCATCGGCGTTTTGCCGCGCAAGGTCTCGGTGACCCAGCGACGCAACTGACCGCCGGCGATGTAGCGCTGTAGGTCCTTGCCTGGGCAAACAGTCTTCTTGGACCAGTCTCGGTGGCCAGCGATCGTACTCGGCGCAAGGTTCCGCTCGGCGCAAAGCCAGGCCATGAGCTGAACAGCGGCACGAAGCTGGGGCAGGGACACGCGTTGCACCTCGAAGTTTCCCCACAGCTCCACGAGCGCGTGACCGTGCGGGTCATACTCGGTGTTGGTGTCCCCCGCGAACTCGAGCGAGCGCCCACCGAAAATCCTGCCATCGGGCGCGATGAGGAAGTGATAGGGAACGTCGGGCCAACCGTGCTCGCGCTTGCCCCATGCCTGCAAGGTGCGAATCTTCTGGAACGGGTCATCGCCCTCGTGCCACAAGACTCCGGCGTGGTGCACGGTGATGCGTACCGGAGTGTGGCGCGCAGAGGCCGGAAACGCGTCGGGTTTTGAGCCCCAAGCCGCTGGCGCAATGATCTCGGGCCGCGCGACCGTGGGTGGCGTAGCACAGCCTGCAAGCGCCAAGGCCAAGACGCTACCGAACCGACTCCATCTGCCCCATGCGCACGATCGCATCCACTTCCTCCTGGTCGGCGAATGCGGCCAGCATGACGCGAGGTTGCCCGAGTTGTCGCCGAAAGCCGAGAAAAGTTGACGCTGACCGAGCGTTCTCGGCGCTAGCTTGTTCCCGTGTGACACCGAGCGTCCTCGTCCCCGTGAAGACCCGCAAGTGGGCCATCGCTGCCCTCGGCTGTGTCGCGACCGTCCTCGTCACGCTGTGGGTTTGCATGCCGGTGCTCGAGTTCCCACAACTCGAGCCCGACGACTTCCGCTACCTCAGCATCCTCCAGGACCTGGCCACCGGCAAGCGCACCGGGCTCATGGATGCGTGCATCGTCGAGAACCGATGGGGCCACCTGTGGTTCACCGAGACCGACGCCATCGTGCGCTTTTTTCGCCCCACCGTCCTGCTCAGCTACTGGATCGACACGCAGATGTTCGTGCGACCGCTGGTGGAGGATCCGCAAGCAGCGTTCGCCGTCCTGCTACGCACCAACATCGCGCTGCAGCTGGGCTGCGCTCTGCTCGTGTTGGTGTTGCTCTTGCGCGTCGTCGACGCGTGGGCCGCCGTGCTTGGTAGTGTGCTCTTCGCCTCCTTCGCCTGCCACGCCGAGACGATCTGGTACGTCGCCGGACGCACCGACACCCTGGCCGCCCTCGGATTCCTGGCAGCACTCGCCCTGCACGTGCACGGCGACCGGCTTCGGGCGCTGCGCTGGCTCGCGCTGCCGGCGTTCGCGTTCGCGCTGGTGACCAAAGAGCTGACCATCGCGCTACCGATCCTCTGCGTCCTCTGGGACCTGTGGGGCGCGCGCCGCGCGGGATCACTCGGCGCCGTGCTGCGTCGCGACCGCTGGCTGTGGCTCGCCTATCTGGCAATCGTCGCCAGCTTCTGGACCTTGCGCACCGTCGTTCTGGGCGGCGCCACCGGTTCGGACCTGGGAGAACCCTACTTCGTTGCGCCGCTCAGCGCCGCGTTCCCGCTGCACCTCGTAACCGAGAGCGTGTCGTATGCCGCCAACGCCGCTTGGGCCAGCATCACCGCGCCGTTCGCCACCTGGCAACGCCTGCCAGGCCCAACGCTGGTCGGCGGGCTCGTCGCCATCGTGCTGTTCGTCGGCCTCGCCGGCTGGAGCTGGCGACGCAGCGCGCGAGCTCGGGTGTTCGTCGCATTCGCGCTACTGACCTGGGCACCCACGTCGTTCGTCTACGTGTCCGAACGCTATCTGTATCTACCGAGCGTCGCGCTGGCATGCCTCGTGGCAATCGCGGCAAGCCGCAAGCCCCGCGTCGCAATCGCGGCACTGGTGCTGGTCTGGTCGGCGCACCAAGCGCACACGCTGCACTGGAAGCACACCCAAGTCGCGGGCTACCCCCGTTCCGCCATCGGCATGGGCTGGCTGATCCGCGGCGCGCAGCGCGAGTTTGCCCAACATCGCAACGTGCTCTGCATCCATCTGCCGATCGACGTCGTGCACGCGCAGTTTCTCGAGGAGCAGGTGCGTGTCGAACTCGCGAACCCCATGCTCACGGTGCGCACCGCAAGCCTCCTGGACCGCGAGCAGCCCTACCTCCCCCCGCCCATCGTCCGACAAATCGACGCCCACACGATCGAACTGACTGGGCACCCACTCATCCCGAACTCGCACATCTTCCGCTGGCTCCCGCTCGAAGCCGGCCGTGCCGTGCACGCCCCGCGCCTCGGCTTCCAAGTCCGCGTCCTCGAAGGAAGCACCAAGACCTGCTCGCGAATCCGCATTCGCTTCGACGAACCGCTCAGCCGGTGGACCATCCTGCGCTTCCAGCCCGGCCCCCCCCAGCGCCCCGGCCAACCGATCCCAGACGGGGCCCGGATCCGCCAAGGAGCACTGCAACTGGTGCGAATTCACTAGTCACCATGGTTGTGCTGGCCGACTCAGCGGACATCCGGTTGCAAAGGGCCAGCAATGCCGCTATGCCTTCGCTCCGATATCGGGCAGTGGCGCAGCCTGGCTAGCGCACTTGCTTTGGGAGCAAGGGGTCGGAGGTTCGAATCCTCTCTGCCCGACCACCGAAAAAGCGTGTCAGAGTTATTTTTGCGGGGGGGCGAGGTGCTTCAGCATCGCGGCGCACGCGGCGTCACAGGCACGTTGCCCATGCACCCCGCCTTGATTGCAGGTCGCCAGCAACGCGAGCTTCTTGCGTGGCGCGAGCCAGCAGACGGCGAACCACTTGAGGTTGGTACCGTTGTGCGTCAGCGTTCGCCCGCCGGCCCACTTGCGCTTGGTGATGCCCCACCCGAGGGCGTAATTGCCCTTCTTGCCGACGGGCGTGTGAAGCAGCGCAAGAGTCGCGGCGCGCAAGAACGGCTTGTCAGCCTTTTCGGCCTTTTCGGACGTCTCGTCCGGCGCCGTCTCGCTTAGGTGCACGATGATGAACTTGGCCCAATCGGCCAACGTCAGGTGCACCGTCCCGGCCGGCCCATAGGCCGCCGGATTGTCGGCCCGTGGTCCGGGTTCGAACGGTCTGCCGGCGGGGTTGTGACCGCGCGGTTGATCCAGTTCGCCAGCGGTGCCCGGCGGGCCGAACCCGGCGCTCTTCATGCCTAGGGGCGCGAAGACCAGCCTGCGCATCGCGCTCTCCCAGGTGTCTCGGGTGACCGATTCGATCAGCGCACCAACGATGATGTAGCCCGTATTCGAATACAACATGCGCTTGCCGGGCTCGAACAACGGGGGTCGCGACAAAACACGACGAGCGACCAGCATGCGCACGTCGCGGACATCGCTCCCAACCTTGCGCATGCGACTCCAAAGGTCGCCGATGCTGGGATCGCGCATGAGCCCAGCTCGATGCCCCAGCACGAGCGGCAACGTCACCTTGACCAAGCGCTCATGGACCTCGATCTTGGGAAACGCCGCCCCAAGCGTCGTGTTCCAAGCGAGGTCACCGCGTTCCACCAACCGCGCTACCAGGGTTGCGGTCATCGCCTTGGTACACGAACCGATGTGCCACTGATCGCGCTTCGTGACGGCGACCTTGCTGTCGCGCTTCCGCACACCCGCAACCCCGAGCCCGCTGAGGCGACCCTCTCGAATCAGCGCGCAGCCGATCGCCGGCACCGAAAACTTCGCCGGCAGCGCGTGAAGCACCTCGGCCAGGTCCTCGACCCCAGCCTGGCCTGGCTCGGGCGCAGTGAGGAGCGCGAGCAAGAGAATGGGGATGAGCATGGTTCGTTGGCCGTAGGATCGCTGGATCGACACGCACTGTCAAGGCAGCCAGCGGGATCGATGTCGGCTACAATCCCGGCATGATCGCGCTGCCCCACCGAGTTCGCTTCACTCTTCCCGCCTGCCTGCTGCTGTTCGTGACCGGCGCCGCAGCGCAGACACCGATCGTCACCGCTGGGGGCGAGAACATGCGCATAGGATCGACTTCGGTGCGCGGTAGCGGCACGACGTGGACGGTGACGCTGAGCATGGCCGACGACAACGGGAATGGCTCGTTGCCCACGAGCTACCGGCGCTGGTGGCATGTGCAGATCGGCAACCTACGGCCAGCGGTAGCCACGACGCTGCACGTCCGGATCACCCGTGCCGGCTACAGCGATGTCATCCTTCCGGCGTGGAGCGTCAGTCGCGACGGCGGCCGTAGCTTTGGAGCCTGGTCCCGCATGCCGACCTCCGCGACGCCCCGGGCTTCGCGCACGACGCAAAGCTTCACGCTCGTCGTCCCGGCAGGCGTGGGCGTCATCCGCATCGCCA
>CAYSWE010000368.1:0-5395 GCA_964434515.1 uncultured Phycisphaerales bacterium
GGCTGCATCCGATCGAACTCGAGCCGGTTCTGGTCGGGCTGGAGTCCGTGACGTGGCCGTCTGTGACTCGCTATCGACCGTTCGAAGCGGCGCCGCGGGCGCGCGTGCACCTCGCCGTCGGCGAGGCCGGCCATGCCTACCTGGTCACGGCGCCGTTCGGGCTCGGTCGGGTCGCGGTCCTGGCGGCCGATCCCACCGCGCAGTCGAGCGCCGAGCTGTTGGCGAAGCCGTGGTTCCCGCGTCTTGTCGCTCAGCTGGGGGCCTGGCTCCTGCCATCCGAGTTCGCGGCGAAGGGAGATCGCGGCGCTGCGGACGGCGGCGTCACGCTCGTGTCTCGTTGCGTGATCGACGGTGATGGACCGGACGCAGCGTTGCTTGCCGCGGTCGCACGGCGCACGGGAGGTGTGGTCGAGACCGGGGTTGCCCGGCCGCTGGGTGTCGTTTCGGTGACGATCCCGGGAGAGGCTTGGCCGTGGCTGGCCGCGATCTTCGGAGCGTTCTTACTCGTGCTCGCCTTCGAGTTTTCCGTGGTGCGGCTCGGTCGCTCCTAGCACGGGGGGGCCGGAGTAGAGCCAGATCTTGTTCTTGCCGCGAGCCTTCGCATCCTTGAGCGCGAGGTTGGCGCGTCGGCGTAGCTCCTCGGGAGTCGACATCCCACGGCCATCGTACGTGTCGATGCCGATGGACACCGTAATGGTCGTCCGGTAGGTGCGGTTGTCGAACACGCGGCGCGCCAGCTGGCTGCGGAATCTGCCGGCCACGCGAACGGCTTCTGCCGGCGAGGTATTTGGCAAGAGCACCATGAACTCGTCGCCACCGAACCGGGCGGCGTGGTCGATCCCGCGGATGCTTCGACTGAGGATCTTGGCGAACTCCGCCAGAACGAAGTCGCCGTAGAGATACTCGAAGCTGTCGTTGATGCGCTTGAAGTTGTCGATGTCGATGAGCACGAACGACAGCGGAGTGCGGTGGCGCTCGGACCGCTGGAACTCCTGGCCGAGCAGGTGCCGGAAGTGGCGCTCGGTGTAGAGGCCGGTCTTCGAGTCGCGGATCACCTCGCCCTCGAGGCGCCGGGCGTGAATCTGCAGCGACAGGTAGCGTTCCTTGGCTTGCAGGGACTGTTCGATTCGCTGGGCGAGCTCTTCTTGGCTAAATGGTCGTACGACGAAGTCCTTGAACGCCGCGGGGACGCGACGGACTTCGGGTAGCTCGCCGAGGCTTCCCACGAGCACGATCAGCGGGATCGGGTTTTCTTTGGTTTGGAGTCGCCGCACGAGGTCGAACTCGACGCTTTCCGCACGGCATACGAGTGGATCCAGGACGATCACCGAAGGACAGATCTTCTCGAGGATCCGCTTGCTGTCGATCGGGTTCTCGCTGGTGGTGACCTGGTAGCCTGCCGCGCTCAACGAGCGGGCGAGGTCCGGCGCGGCGGGGCCCTGCAGGCTCGGACTCGCCTCCGTCTTGCGGTGCAGCATCAAGAGAACGTGAGGCGTGGTCACGGCCGGCCCCTCCGGGCTTGGGGGTCCTGAGCCTGAGGGTCCTGTACTTGTGGGTCCTGTGCCTGAGGCGGTCTGCTCCGCGGCACCCGCCGGGACCGCGCCGCCAAGGTGTGCTGTGGCTGAACCGCCTGCGGTTTCGAGCCGCCTCGGCTGGCCTCCGGTCTGCTCCATCATCATGGTCTCCCTGCTGCACCGCGCACGCGGAACCGCCCATGCGAACTCCTTCTTACGCCCTTCCAGAGGCAGAATCGCTGATTTGCTAGCAAGAAATGTCCCAATCGATCGACCATGGGGTGTTTTTTTGTTTGCGGTACAGCGGATCCTCTGGACCACCCGTGACGGCTCTGGCACTGCGAGTCGGCATGGTTGACCCAGGGTATCCCTCGCACAGCCGACCGGCAAGCACCCGTGCTGGAACTGATTCCGGACTTGCGCGCGCCGAACTCCTTCCTACAATCCTTCGCCTTTCCGCGCCGGCAGGGGCCCTTCCGGGGGCCCGACCACGTCAACGATCCGAAGTCAAGGAGGCCACGAGTGGCCGTAGTTACGGTAAAGGAACTCATCGAGTCCGGTGTCCATTTTGGGCATCAGGCGCGCCTGTGGAACCCAAAGATGCGGTCGTTCATTCACGGGAAGAAGAACAAGATCCACGTCATCGACCTCAAGGAGACCGTGCGCGGTCTGCTGCGCGGCCGCCACTTCCTGTATCGCCTCGCCGCCGCCGGTGCGCAGATCCTGTTTGTCGGGACCAAGCGACAGATCAAGGAGGTCGTCGCTGGTGAGGCCGAACGCGTCAACATGCCGGTCGTGATCGAGCGTTGGATTGGCGGGACGTTGACCAACTACCACACGATCCGCAGTCGGCTGGATCGCTTGGATGATCTCGAAAAGCTCGAGGTCGACGGCACGTTCGAAAAGCACAGCAAGAAGGCCCAGTCGATGATGCGGCGAGAGATGCGCAAGATCCGCCGCAACTTGGGCGGTGTGCGCAATCTCGAGGGGCTCCCCGGGGCGATGGTCGTCATCGATCCCAAGCACGAAGAGATCGCGGTCAAGGAAGCTGCGAAGATGAACGTGCCGGTCGTGGCGATCCTCGACACTGATTGCGATCCTGACTGGATCGACATCCCGATTCCTGGCAACGACGATGCCTTGCGTAGCGTGCAGCTGCTGCTCACGTCGCTCGTGGATTCGATTGTCGAGGGCAAGCAGAACATGGTCGCCGAGGCCAACCGATTCCGCTCGGAAGTGCCGCAGATCCGCGGTCGCGAGGAGCAGCGTGGTCGTGCGGGAGGTCGGTCCGGTGGTCGCTCCGGTGGTCGTCGCGGCGGACCGCCGCCCCGCTCCGATGCCGGTGGTGCACGATCGGCGCCCGGCGGACGCTTCGCGGACAAGCGCAGCGGCACGGCCGAATCCGTGTCCTTCGGACGCCAGACGGAAGAGGAAGTGCAGGCCAGCAAGGCCGTGCCGGCTGACAAGCCGGCGGAGGGTAGCACGCCGCCAGCAGCCCAGCCGGATGCAGCGCAGCCGGATGCAGTGCAGCCGCCAACGGCCCAGCCGGATGCAGCAAAGCCGGATGCCCCGAGTTCTGGGAGTGACGCGAATCCAGGGACCTGATCGTCCTGCGGCTTGGCGCGTGATCCCGCGGCGTGGACGGACCGAGCGCGGTGCGCTCCACGCCGGTAGTTGTCCAGTGCCCGCGCCTCTCGGTCGGCTGCGGCCGATGCGGCGGGCGTTTCGAGCCGGTGCAGGAAACCGGTGTGTGAACCAGAGTGCCGCTCGGCAGACTGAGGTGAGTCATGAGTGAGATCGATGCCAAGACGGTAATGAAGCTCCGGCAAGAGACCGGAGCTCCCATGATGGATTGCAAGAAGGCCTTGGCCGAGTCGAACGGCGATTGGGAGAAGGCCAAAGAGATCCTGCGCATGAAGGGGATGCAGGACGCGGATGTTCGTTCGGCGCGGGATACCGCAGAAGGCCGAGTGTTCGGCTACGTCCACGCGGGTGATCGGATCGGCGTTTTGCTGGAGATCGACTGCGAGACCGACTTCGTGGCCAAGAATGAGGAGTTCAAGGCGTTCGGGCATGAGCTGTGTTTGCACATCGCCTTCACTCGGCCCCGGTTTCTTTCGCGCGAGGATGTCGATGCTGCCGCTGTCGAGAAAGAACGCGCCTTCCTGTTGGCCCAGGTGGAGCAGCAGATGGCCGGGAAGCCAGCGGAGATCCAGGAGAAGGCTGTGGATGGTCGGATGACCAAGTTCTTCGAAGAGCAGTGCTTGCTTGAGCAGAAGTTCATCAAGGACGACAAGAAGACGATCGAGACCTATCGCAAGGAGATGGTCGCGCGAATCGGCGAGAACCTCGTCATCAAGCGGTTCGCAGTCTTTTCGATCGGCGAAGAGTAGCCTGGGCGTCGCCGACAGTTTCGATGCGGCCCTCCAGGTCGCGACCGTGTAGCTTGGGCGCGGACCAGAAAGACGAGGCTACGATGGGGATGAATCGCGTTCTGCTGAAGCTCAGCGGAGAGGCGCTTGGCGGTGCCGACGCACCTGGGAGTTCGGGTGGCGCCGCGGTGGATCCCGCTGCCGCCACGCGCCTTGCCCAGCAACTGGTCGAGGTACACGCACTCGGCGTCGAGACGGCCGTCGTCATTGGCGGTGGCAACATCCTCCGCGGCAAACTGTTCTCCGAGGCCGGGACCAACCGAGCCACCGCCGACCAGATGGGGATGTTGGCGACCGTGATCAATGCGCTTGCGCTCTCGGACGCGCTCGAGCGCTTGGGCATCGACACGCGTGTGCAGTCGGCGGTGCCCATGCCGAGCATCGCCGAACCCTTCATTCGCCGGCGCGCCATGCGACACATGGAGAAGGGACGCGTTGTCCTCTTCGCGGGTGGGACCGGCAATCCATACTTTACGACCGATTCGGCAGCGGCCTTGCGCGCGACCGAGATCGGCGCTGAGGTCTTGCTCAAGGCCACCAAGGTCGATGGCGTCTACGATCGCGATCCGGTCGAGCACGCCGATGCCAAGCGCTATGAGTCCTTGACCCATCGCGAGGTACTCGACCAGGGACTTGCGGTCATGGATGCCACCGCCGTGCAGCTTTGCATGGAGAATCGCTTGCCAATTTGTGTTTTCAACCTGTTCGAGTCGGGCAACCTCGTGCGCGCGGTGCGTGGCGAGTCGCTCGGGACCTGGGTCCGTACGTAGAGAGGAGAAGTCGATATGTCCGAGGCCGAAGACGCGTTGTTGGACGACGTGAAAGAACGCATGGACAAGGCGATCACGCACCTGCGTGACGAGCTCAAGGGGATCCGTACGGGGCGGGCGACGCCGGCCCTGGTCGAGAACATTCGTGTCGACTACTACGGTTCGCCGACACCGCTCCTGCAGTTGGCGCAGATCAGCGTGCCTGAGCCGCGACAGATTGCCGTCAAGCCGTTCGACGTGACCGTGATCGGTGAGATCGAGCGGGCGTTGCTCAAGTCCGATCTCGGCATGGCTCCGAACAGCGATGGCAAGCTGATCCGCCTGACGTTGCCGCCGCTATCCGAGGACCAGCGCAAGAAGCTGGCCGCGCGGGTCAAGGACCTTGCCGAGCAGGCTCGGGTCAGCCTGCGCAACGTGCGTCGCGATGGCAACAAGCACGTCGAGCAGGACAAGAAGGACAGCAAGATCTCCGAGGATCAAGCGCGCGACGTCGAAGAGCAGATTCAGGCGAAGCTCAAGACGCACGAGGGTCTTGTGGACGAGATCGTCAAGAGCAAGACCGAAGAGATCATGACGGTCTGACGTTCTTAGGAGCCTAAGCTCGAGTGCCGATCGGGGGGGCGTAGCTCAGAGGTAGAGCAGCGGCCTTTTAAGCCGTTGGTCGAAGGTTCGATCCCTT
>CAYSWE010000369.1:0-2889 GCA_964434515.1 uncultured Phycisphaerales bacterium
AGCGCCCGGTTGGCGTCGTCGTGCTCAAGGAACGGGATGAGACTCGCCGACACACCGACGATCTGCATCGGCGAAACATCCATGTACTGGACCGCCGATCGATCGACTTCGTCGGGATCACCGCCAATCCGCCCCAGGATCCGTTCGCCGACGAGTTTGCCGTTCGAGTCGACCTCGGCATCGGCAGGCACCAGCGTCGCCGCCTGCTCTTGGTCGGCGCGCAGCCACTCGACCTCCTCGGTGAGCTTGCCCTTCTTGATCACGCGATACGGGCAAGCAAGGAAGCCGTAGTCGTCGACACCAGCGTAGATCGCCAGACTCGAAATCAGCCCGATGTTGGTGCCTTCAGGCGTCTCGATCGGACAGAGGCGACCGTAGTGGGACGTATGAACGTCGCGCACCTCGAAGCCCGCCCGCTTGCGATTCAGCCCGCCGGGACCGAGCGCCGAGAGACGCCGCTCGTGGGCCAGCTGCGACAACGGGTTGGTCTGATCGACGACCTGGGAGAGTTCGCCACGCGCGAAGAAGTAATCGATCGCCGAACTGAACGTCTTGGCATTGATCAGGTTACGCGGCGTCACGCCGTCACCCCAATCACCGCTCTCGAGACTCATCCGCTCCTGCGCGGTGCGACGCAGCTTGAGCAGCCCCTTGCGGAACTCTTCGCCGGCCAGTTCCATGATCGTGCGAACGCGGCGGTTGCCCAAGTGGTCGATGTCATCCAACTCACCGTGCCCAGCCCGCAGTCCGAGCAGATAATGCACGGCATTGACGAAGTCCGCCGGCTGCAGCGTCATCTGCGACTCGTCGATCTTCTGGCGGAACTTGCGGTTCAAGCGGAACCTGCCGACGCGACCGAGGCGATATCGATTGGAATCGAAGAACTTCTCGTTGAAGAGATCGCGCGCCTTTTCCTGATTCGGCGGATTGCCCGGACGCAAACGCTGATAGATCTTCAGTAGAGCCTCATCATGGCTCGTGGTCATGTCCTCGCGCAGCGAGTTCATGATGAGGAAGTCCTCCGGCTCACGGATGACATCGACCTGTGCAATCTCCTCGTCCGCGATATGCGTCGCCGCCTCCTCGGTGATCATCTCGCCCGACTGCACGAGCACATCACCTGTTGTCAGGTTGACAATGTCGCCGACGGCATAAGTCCCCTGAAGTCGCTCGGCAAACCGGCCGCTCGGCTCGGTCTTCTTGCGCTTTACGACCTCAGCGCTCTTGGGGTAGAACTCGCGCAGGATGTCCTTGTCCGTCGAGTACTTCGGGTCCATCGCGCGCAGCAACGTCATCGCGCTGAACTTGCCGGACTGGTCGATGCGGACCTGCACCGTCTCCTTCTTGCCAACGCTGATCTCGATCCAGCTACCACGCTCAGGAATGATCCAGCACGAATGCAGCTTGCGATCCCCGGTGATCAGTTCGACCGAGAAGTCGACCCCGGGCGAACGGTGCAACTGGCTCACGATGACGCGCTCCGAGCCGTTCACAACGAACTCGCCGCCGCCAATCATGATTGGAATCTCGCCGAGGTAGACCTCTTCCTCGACCGTCGTGGGCCCCACGAGGCGCACGCGGATCTTGAATGGGAAGCCGAACGTCAGCCGCAACTTTCGGCATTCGTCCTGGTCGTAGCGGGCCTGCGACAGCTCGTAGTCGACGTACTCGAGCCGCATCGACCCGTCGTAAGACTCGATGGGGAAGATCTCCCCCAGCAGCGCCTGTAGACCGAAGTTTCTGCGCTTGTTCGGCGGTGTCTCGATCTGCAGGAAGTCGGTGTACGATTTCGTTTGCAGTTCGACGAGATCGGGAACCTCGACGAGTGGCCGCTTATGGCCGTAGCGAACCGTTTCCATTACGTATCAAGCCCTCTTGCGAACTGTAAGACTCTCGGACTACGAGGACCTGGCCTCTGGACCGTGCATGCCCCTCGTCTCCGGCGGACGCGCAGCACGCGCATGACAAGCGCAAGAACGGCGCGCATCCGCGAGCCGAACGTGAGCATGACACGTGCACCCAAGCAGGCGTCCGCACACCTGATGGGTCCCAGTTCTTGTCTGGTGTAGACAGTTCTTGTCTGCTGAAGAGATTGGCTGAACCCGGCGCCCAGCCCACATTTCCTGTTAGCGATTGCCTGTTAGCGATTGCCTGTTGGCGATCCTACGCTTGACGATCCGACCCTACCTCCCGACCCTACCGATGGTCGCAGCTAGCGCGAGCGCCGACAGGGGAGCCTAAGAATCCGCCCAACCTTGCGTCATGGCAAGTCAAGGGGAACGCTAGCCCGTACAGAGAAGGCAAGGTTAAGCTTGATCGAAAAAAAATCCAGTCCGCGTCCAGGAAAAATCGACTGCACGGCACGCAGCTTGCCGTTCGAGACGGCCTGAGCCCCCTCGAACGGCCTGAACCACGCGACCGTCGAGGCTACTTGAGTTCGACCTCCGCGCCAGCTTCCTCGAGCTTGGCCTTGACGGCCTCGGCCTCTTCCTTCGAGGCGCCTTCCTTGACCGGCTGCGGCGCCGTGTCGACGAGGCCCTTGGCCTCCTTCAGGCCGAGGGAGGTGATCTCGCGGACCGCCTTGATGACCTGGATCTTGTTCGGACCGGCGCCCTTCAAGACGACGTCGAACGCGGTCTGCTCCTCTTCGGCCTCACCGCCGCCACCGCCAGCCGCAACCGCGACCGGTGCGGCAGCCGAAACGCCCCAACGCTCTTCGAGCGCCTTGACCAGCTTGGCTGCGCTGCCGAGGGACAAGCCATCGAGCTTCTCAAAAATCGTCTCAAGATCGGGATCGAGCGTGACAGTGTTCTCTTCAGTCATTTCCGTGGCCTCTGCTTCTTACTGTGTTCGGTTCTACGGGGATTCCGTGGTTATTGCCTGTCCGGG
>CAYSWE010000369.1:2989-5380 GCA_964434515.1 uncultured Phycisphaerales bacterium
CTGCTTCTTACTGTGTTCGGTTCTACGGGGATTCCGTGGTTATTGCCTGTCCGGGGTACTGTCTGTCCGGGCTAACTTGACGACTCGCCGTCTGCGCGCTGCTGCAGGCAGCGAGCGAGGCCAGCGCCGAGCCCATTGAGCGCCGTCGCAAGCGAACGGGCCGGCGCCGAAATCACCATGGCGATCTGCGCACGAATCGTGTTCCGGTCCGCCATCTCCGAGATCCCTGCGGCATCGTCGCCGGTCAGAACCTCGCCTTCGATGACACCGGCCAGCACCTCCGCCGACATCTCCTTGTTCTGCTTCAGGAAGTCGCGAATCAGCTTGGCAGCGGTAATCGCCTTCTCTTCGGGTGCGAACGCGATGCCGCACTTGCCGCGCAGCTTCCCAACATCGTGACCAGCAGCGGCGAGCGCACGAACCGCGAGTCGGTTCTTGCACACCTTGAACTCGACATCCTCGCCCTTGAGCTGACGGCGCAACTCGCTCGCTTGCGCGACCGTCATCTTGTCGAAACTAACGACAATGCAGGAGCCCATCGACTTGGCCTGCTGCGAGAACTCCTCGATCGTGAGCTTGTTGACAAGATTAGGCACGCGAACCTCCTTCCGCGAGATCGACCCGAATGCCAGGCCCCATCGTGGATGCCACCACCACCTTGGTAACGAATGCACCCTTGGCCTGCGCCGGACGCAGACCCCGGAGATGCTCGACGAACGCTAGCGCGTTGCCAGCAAGCTGCTCCACGTTGAAGCTGCGCTTGCCGATCGGCGCATGCACGTTGGCGCCCGAATCGGTCCGAAACTCGACTTTGCCGGCTTTGAACTCCTTGACGGCTGTGGCGACGTCGGGCGTCACCGTGCCAGCCTTGGGCGACGGCATCTTGCCCTGCGGACCAAGAACGCGACCGAGCTTGCCGACATGACGCATCATGTCAGGCGAAGCGATCGCAACGTCGAAGTCCAGCCAGCCATCCTGAATGCGCTTGGCGAGATCCGCGGACCCCACCGCGTCCGCTCCAGCCGCCTCGGCCTCCTTGGCCTTGTCGCCCTCGGCAAAGACGACGACGCGAACATCCTTGCCAAGCCCGTGCGGCAGACTGACCGCGCCCCGCACGAGCTGGTCGGTCTTCTTGGGATCGATCCCCAGGCGCACGACGCACTCGACACTCTCGTCGAACTTGACCTTGGGCAACGCCTTCATCAGCTCAAAGGCCTCGCTGAGCGTGTAGAGCTTGGCGCGGTCCACGCGGGCAATCGCCTCGCGATAGCGCTTACTATTGCTGTAGCGACCACGATACCAGCGCTTGCCACCGCCCTTCTTGGCGGCCCCAAGATCCTCGCCCGCAGCGCCCTCGGCGGCGCCCTCGACCTCGTCTGGCTTGTTCTCGGTATCCGTCACGATCACAGCTCCACTTTGAGGCCCATGGAACGAGCCGTGCCCGCGATGATGCGAACCGCGGCGTCCAGACTGCCGGCGTTGAGGTCGGCATCCTTGATCTGCACGATCTCCTCCATCTGCGCCCGAGTGACGGTGCCAACGACCTCGCTCCCCGGGTTATTCGCAGCCTTGTCCAGCCCGAGCGCCTTCTTGAGCAGCACAGACGCTGGCGGCGACTTGAGCTCGAACGAGAAGGTTCGATCCTTATAGATCTGGATGATGCACGGAATCGTCAGACCGACCTTGTCCTTCGTCGCGTCGTTGAACTGACGCACGAACTCGCCGATGTTGATCCCATGCGGACCGAGCGCCGTGCCGACCGGCGGCGCCGGCGTCGCTTGACCACCCGCGCACTGCAACTTGATGACTGCAGTGACTTCTTTCTTGGCTGCCATATCGTTTCTCGCGGTTCGAGCGGACGCGCCGGAGCGCGCCCTCCCACAAGCAAAATCGCCGTAACCCGTTACTGGTCAACAACATCGAGAGTTCCGATGTCGCCGTTTTGGCGAAAAGGTCTAGCAGTATTCCGGCGCCTGGCCGCGACGTCAAGGATTCCCCTCTGAGAGCCGCGTCACCATCGCTCACTCATCGGTGGGGATTGTCGCGCGACAGCGCGAGCACCAGCAGGGCTGCGGCGGTGGCGTAGGGTTTGCCCAAGTCGGGGAAGTCGAGCCAGGTGCCGTCGAGTTCGACGACCTGCAGGAGATCGGCGCGGAGTTCGGCGAGGGCTTGCCGGGCTTCTTTCTGGTGCGCCTTGATGGCTTCCAGCGCCTTCCATGCCAGGGCAGCGTGGTAGTAGGCGTAGAAGAAGAAGTAGCTTGAGAAGTTGTGGGGACTGCCCCAGCTGGCGTCCAGCTTGACCGGCGCGCGGAGCGCGCTGCGGAGCGCCATAAAACGGCGCAGTGTCGCGAGGAGGTCGGCCCGACTGGCCTTCTTGCCGAGGTACAGGGC
>CAYSWE010000370.1:0-5379 GCA_964434515.1 uncultured Phycisphaerales bacterium
TGCTGATGGCGCAGCGCCGCCTGCGCCATCTGGCCCTGCGCGAGCAGCGCGCCGATGACTCCGGCAAGGACATCGCCCGTCCCACCAGTCGCCATCCCGGGGTTGCCAGTGTCGTTCCGGACCACGCCGCCAACACCCGAGATCAAGCTACCCGCACCCTTGAGGACGACCGTGGCACCGCTGCGCTCGCGGAGTTCGTGCACCGCCCCGATTCGATCGGCCTGAACCTCGCGCGCCTCGACGCCAAGCAGCCGTCCGGCCTCCCCTGGATGCGGCGTCAGCACGGTCGGTGCGGAACGTTGGGCGATCGCTTCGAGCGATGAAGAGTTGAGCGCATCAGCATCCACAACGAGCGGAACCGCGACGCGTTCAAGCACGCTGGCCACGAACTCGGCGATCTCGCCTGCCTGCGACAAGCCCGGCCCGATCGTCAGCGACGTCGCGCTCGCCGCTGCGTGGCAAACCGTGGCCGCCGCAGCGGCCGCAAACGCCCCGTCCGCCTCGGCGGCAGGCGACGATGTCGCTTCGGGGAGTGCGACAGCAACACAGGGCTGCACACCGGCCGGGACGACCAGTCGGCAGAGCCCCACACCGCTGCGCAGTGCCGCATGCGCGGCGAGCAAGACAGCACCGAGCATCTCGCGGCTGCCGCCCACCACCAGGCTAACGCCAAAGGTTCCCTTGTGCGCATCCACGGAACGACGCGGCAGGGCCGGAAGCCCTGTAAAGTTGTCGTCTGGAAGAACTGAAGTCATGGTGTGTCGCGCCTTGAGCAATCCAGGTGGTGTTCGACAAGATGTAGGATCAGCGAGACTGGCGTTCGAGCGCAAGCGAGTTCCCGATCAGGCGCGCGACCGCGCGGCAGGCGTCGAAGAAGAGCCTCGCAAAGCAGCAACTGGACCAAGCACCGCGCCGCATCCAAGCGCAGCGTCACTAGACGCCTCCATCGCAGGGCCAATTCGCAGGTTTTCCGCGCAAACGGATCACCGAAGCCGCGAACTTCCAGGCAGACCACAGTGTGTCGCGCCCTGAGTCTCGATATAAACCGACCCATGTCCGCCGAAATCGAAGTCGAGCTAGTCCAGGTCGTGTTTGACGAAACGAAGGATCAACAGACGATCCGCCTGCGAGAGAAGAACGGCTCCCGCAGCTTCCAGATCATCATCGGAACCCACGAGGCCGTCGAGATCCACCGCAAGCTGCTGGGTCGCACGGCCCCTCGCCCGCTCACCCACGACCTGATCGGACAGGTTTTGCACATCACCGGCTCCGAGATCGAACGCGTCGTGGTCTCGGACCTCCGCAACGGCACATTCTACGCCACGATCTACCTTTCGCTCGTCAACGGCGAGACAGCTCCCGTCGATGCGCGACCGTCCGATGCGATCGCCCTAGCGATCGCCAACAACTGTGCGCAGCGGCTCTTCGTCATGGAGCACGTCTTCGACGAACTGTCGCACGGATAGAATCCTCCCCGAGCGAGGTACGCCGTCAGATCCTCGCGGAACGCGTGAGCCGCTCCGCAATCGTGCGCCCGCCCTCGGGGCGATGGTGGCGGTGGGAGAGGGATTCGAACCCCCGTTGCCTTGCGACAAACCGGTTTTCAAAACCGGCGCATTCGGCCACTCTGCCATCCCACCGCGGCGACCCTACAAGCGGGCCGTTCCGGCAACTCTAGAGATTCTTTCCGGCGAAGGGACCAGGTTTCTCGCGGCCTTGTCGGAGACCACGAAAAACTCTGGCGGCCTCGTCAAACCACGGTGTCGAGGATATCGCGAACGCGCTCGAGCGCGGCACGGAGCCGCGTATGGTCGCGCTGGGCGTCCTTGAGCCCGTCGATCAGCTGACCCAGAGAGTCACCAGAAGCGGCGCGCTTCGGCGGACGCCCGGGACCGCGTTTCACTTGGCCCATCGCGCGGCGCTTGGCCCGCCTCTGCTTTCCTTGCCCACGCGGGGCGGACTTCACGATTCCCAGGAGAGCCTGAGCCCTCCCGAAGACGATCGGATAGATCTGGAGTCCCTTCGCTTCTGCGCCTGCTCGGATGTCGGCATACGAGGCCCCGGGATTCCGCTTCAACCTCGACACGACATAGTTGAATGCCGGCGACGCTTTCTTTGCTGCCATTGTCTCTCATCCATATAGTGAACGTTTGGTCCGCTTATTATTGGCCGACAGATTTGATTGTTCCACAACGAAAGTCACCGACTCTCGGGGTTTGTTCTGCACAATGATGCGCAAACAGCCTCCGTACAAAGCGTCAAACTTCCGCAGCGCGGTCAGACTTTCCGACCGACTCGCCTGATTCCATCCGACTATCGAACACTCAATGTCCCACTCCCCGCAACTGACGGATCGAAAGACGACGGTATACCTTGCCATGATCCTCATGGCGACGTTGCTAGCCTTTTCGCCGTCCGTGGCAAACGGATTCACGATGGACGACCGCGCGATCGCCGCGACGCAGTACGAAGACGGCCGCCCGAATCCCATGATTTCGGTGCTGCGGCCGATCTCGGAGTATTTCTCGTCGCACTATTGGCGAGGCCACAAGGCCGCGAGTGACCTTTATCGCCCGATCACAGTGCTCAGCTACGCCGTCGTTGCCAGGCTGGGCAACTCACGCTCCGGCCGGGCAATCGCGCAGCACGGGGTGAATGTTGCCCTGAATGTGCTCGCCACCTGGCTCGCCTTCCTGCTATTGCTCACGTTGCTTGGGTCTCCCGGACCGAGCCTGGTCGGCGCGGCCGTGTTTGGATTGCACGCCATTCACACAGAGGCAGTCTGCAGCATAGCCGGCCGTGCGGAGGTCCTCGCCTTTGGTTTCGGCGCCGGCGCTACGCTACTCCTCCACCGATGGGCAACCGCTCGGTCCGAGCGAGCGAGTCTACGACTTGGCAACGCGCTCCTTGCCGGCGCGGGGTTCTTGGCATTTTGCGCGTTCTGCTCCAAAGAAAGCGCCGTCGTGTGGACAGTTTTCGCCCCGCTCACCCTGGCAGCGACTCGTAGCCCGAGACGCATCGTCGCTCCGACGGCGATCCTCGCACTCGCCATGCTGGCCTTTCTCGCCCTTCGCTGGCAGGCACTCGCCGGCGTGGGGCAGAGTCATCACGTGCTGTATCTGGTCAATCCATTGGCCCACGCGAACGCGCTGACTCGAATCGGAACAGGTATCCTGTTGCTCGCGTATGGCCTGCTCAAGACGCTCCTGCCAATCGGCCTGGTCAGTGACTACGGCGTCGGGGTTTTCACGTTGGCGGAGTCCGTCAGCGACCCGCGGGTCCTTGCGAGCCTCGCCCTACTGCTCACGATCGTCACACTGGCCGTCGTCCGGCTCGTCCGACACGACCCAATCCCACTGTTAGCGGTCTCGGCATTCCTCGGGTTCGCGTTCCTGACGTCGAACATCCCGTTCCCGATTGGCACCATCTTTGGCGAACGATTGTACTACACGCCGAGCCTCGGTCTGGCGATCGTGGCGGCCTGGCTGGCGGGAAGAGTGCGAACGCCAAGCGCCAAGATCCTCGGCGCGAGCATCCTAGGCATCTGGTTGGCGGGCTCGACATTCGTCATCGTGACGCGTTCGTTGGCGTGGAAAAACAATGCGACCCTGTTTGCCACGGACGCAGCCAGACAGCCCGACTCAGCGCGGCTTGCCTATGGTGCAGCGCTGGCAGAGCGCGATCCAATCGCGCGAAGAGCTCTCCTCCAGCGTGCTCTGCGGGCGTTTCCCGGCTACGTGGCCGCGCACAACGCGCTAGCCGTCGACGCGCTACGCGCGGGCGAGCCGGGAATCGCGGAGGCCCACCTGCGCGAAGCATTGACCTCGCCGCAACTCGACGAGTCGCGGGAAGGATTCGACATCCGCGCCAATCTACTTCCGATCCTCCTAACCAGCGGACGCACGCGGGCCGCCGCGAAGCTGATCGACGAGTTGGAACGCCTCAACCCCGCACGTCTCACTGAGCTCCTCACCCGGATTCCCGCGCTCGCGCAGCAGCTCGAGCAAGCGGGCAAGACAAAAGGCGCGAACGACATCTGGCAACTCATCCGGCGTGACGGGAGGTTTTCGCCATCGGCCAAGGCCGCGGCCGATCACGCAAGAGACAAGTGAACTCCACGCTTACGTAATCCTTGCCCCACCTCGCACGAACGGCTTGAATACTCGGCCGCTCGGACCTGGAGAGGTGGCAGAGTGGCCGAATGCGCCGGCTTGCTAAGCCGGTGAAGGGGTTTCCCTTCCGCGGGTTCGAATCCCGCCCTCTCCGCCATTTGTCCGCATGCCTTCCACCGACAACCCCACCGAGCGGGGAGCCGACCGACCAGGAGAATCCTGTGAGAGCGAACCAAACGGACGCGCGGCGACTTGGCCAGGCGTTCGCGGCGCTGCTGGCGCTGGTCGTCTCGGCATGCCAGGCCCCGGAGGTGCGTGTCGACACGGCGAATCCAGGCGCCATCGTGCATGTGGACGGCCGACGGTTGGGGACCAACACGCCCACGTGGTTCCGCGCGCCGTACTACGGCAAAGTCCGCGTCGACCTCGAGCTGCCGCCCCGCAAGCAGCAAGCCAGCGAGGACATCGTCTGGCAGCCAAAGACCACGCTCGTTGAAGTCGGTCCGCCGGTAAGCCCGTGGCTCTTCCCTTTCGACTTTCCGATCGAGGTCTTGGGCTGGCTGTTCGGAACACGCGACCGGGTCGCACACGTGAGCCTCCGACGGGCGAAGGTCCCCGAACTGGACGATTCGACTACGGACGCCATCCTCGCCGAGCTGCGGCGAGCGACCCTGGCACGGTGAACAACCGGGCGACGAAGCGTGCCGTGGTCTGGGGCCTCGGCCGATTCGGCGGCGGCATCGGCTCCGCGATCCACCTAGCACAGCATGGCTACTCCGTGCGCATCGTCGATCGCGCGAGCGCTTCGGAGCTAGCCGCGAGCCTCGACCGGCTCGAGCGATCCAAGGTCGCCGTCGACTTCGTGCCCGAGTCCGACAGCGCCTTTCGGGACGCTTCCCTTGTGGTCGTCAATCCGGCGATCCCCCCCAGGCATGCGACGCTTACACGACTGCGTGCGCGCGGCGTGCGCCTCACGCAGGAACTCGACCTCTTCCTCGAGAGCTACCCGGGAAAGGCCATCGCCGTCAGCGGCACGAATGGCAAGAGCACGACCGCGAGCATGCTCGCGGCGGCGCTCTCGCGTCACAGTGCCGCGGGCGAAACCTTGCTCGGTGGCAACATCGGGCACAGCCTGCTGCTCGATGAGAGTTCGTGGACGCGTGATCAGTGGGCTGTGGTCGAGGTCTCGTCGTTCCAGGCAGCCAGACTGGCTACGCGGCGCTTTGCCCATGTCGCCCTGACGCCAGTCACCGAGGACCACGCCGCC
>CAYSWE010000371.1:0-5371 GCA_964434515.1 uncultured Phycisphaerales bacterium
ACTCCAGATACTCCGGATGCACGCGAACCACGAGCACCTCTTCATAGTAGCTACGATTGAACACGCCGATCATCCCTCGACCCGGTAAGCGGCACGCCGAGCGCCAGAGGAAGTCATGATCCAGTTCGGCCTCGGTCGGCTGCTTGAACGAAGAAACGACGCAACCGGTCGGATCGATGCCGCTCAGCACCGCGCGGATCGTGCCGTCCTTTCCGGCAGCGTCCATGGCTTGGAACACGAGCAGCACCGACCGGCGATCGTAGGCGTAGAGGGCGCGCTGCATCCGCGCGAGCTCGGCGACTTCCCGCCGCAGGAGCTTGCGACAGAGCTTGCGGCCAGGCGCCCCGACGGGCGGCCTGGTCGAGGCATCCTGGATGCGGAAGCTGCCGTCGAACGGCACGAGGAACGGACTCAGGGGGGCATCGAACATGACGGCCGGAGTATCGACCGGCGGCGCCCGACTCGCCACCATCGACCGTCATTAACTCAGCGTGCCGTACTGTCGCTCGTAGTAGTCCTGATACGCACCCGAGCGAACGCGCTGCGTCCACTCGCGGTTCGCGCGATACCAGTCGACGGTCGCGGCGATGCCGTCCTCGAACGTCCACTTCGGTCGGAAGCCCAGCTGCTCGGCGATCTTGGTCCCATCGATCGCGTAGCGCCGATCGTGTCCGGGTCGATCGGTGACGAAGCGAATCAGGTCTTCGCCACGATCCGTGAGCTCGAGGATGCGCTTGACGACGTCGATGTTGGCACGCTCGGAGTTGCCACCGATGTTGTAGACCTCACCGGCGCGACCCGACTCGAGCACGGTCAGCACCGCACGGGCATGGTCCTCGACGTGGATCCAATCGCGAACGTTCATGCCATCGCCGTACACAGGCAGCGGTTTGCCCTCGAAGGCGTTGGAGACCATGAGCGGGATGAGCTTTTCCGGAAACTGGAACGGCCCGTAGTTGTTCGAGCAGCGCGTGATCCGCGTGTCCATGTCGTGGGTATGGAATGCAGCGCGGACCAAGAAGTCGCTGCCGGCCTTCGAGGCCGAGTACGGGGAATTCGGCTGAATCGTGGATTCCTCCGTAAAACTGCCCGTCGGCCCGAGCGAGCCATAGACCTCGTCGGTCGAAACGTGAACAAAGCGCCGGACCTCGTGCTGCCGAGCGACGTCGAGCATGACCTGCGTGCCCACGACATTGGTTTGCACAAACGCCGTCGCATCCTTGACCGAGCGATCGACGTGACTCTCTGCCGCAAAATGGACGACCCAATCCGGTCGATGCGTGGTAAACGCCGCGGTCACGGCAACCGGATCCGTGATGTCGGCCCGGACGAACGAGTAACGTTCGTCCGCCTCGACGTCCGCCAAGTTCTCGAGATTGCCCGCGTAGGTCAACGCATCGAGATTGACGATCTCGTAGTCGCCGTTCGCCAACACATGACGCACAAAGTTCGAACCGATGAACCCGGCGCCGCCGGTCACGAGGATCTTCGTCATCACCCTAGCCCTCCGTTCCTTTGGAACTGCATTCGATGCTCGCCCGCAGATAGCGCACGAGCCCGTCCTGCACAGTTGGTAACGCGCGTTGCAGCGCCTTCGACAACTTGCTTGTATCCAATGCCGAATACGCCGGGCGTTCGGCTGGCAGCCCGAGGCTCAAGCTATCGATCCTGCGGATTTTCACGTGCTCAAAACCGGTCCGATCCAACACCGTGCGCGCAAAGTCATACCACGTCATGATGCCGTCGTTGGCAGCGTGGTAGATACCAGCAGCGGCCTCGCCGGCGTCGTGCCGCGCACAGAGATCGAGGCTCATCGCCGCCAAATCGAGGGTCATGGTCGGCGACCCGACCTGGTCGTCGACCACCGAGAGAGGCTGCCCAGAGCGGGCGCGCTCGAGGATGGCCGCGGGAAAACACCGGCCGCCGGGGCCGTAGACCCACTGCGTACGCAGCACCAACGCGCGCTTGTGGCCAACGCTCGCAACCGCGGCCTCCCCAGCCGCCTTCGTCCGTCCGTAGACCGACAACGGGTGAATCGGGTCGGTTTCGACGTACGGCGTCGTCTTGCGACCATCGAATACGAAATCCGTCGAATAGTGCACCAAGCCCGCGCCGAGCTCGGCGCACGCGAGAGCGACCCAGCCAGGGGCCTCTCCATTGATCCGTTCTGCCGCTTCGACCTCGGACTCACAGCGGTCGACCTTGGTTGCGGCAGCGCAATGCAAGACCCAATCCGGACGGTGCCGCGCAAGCACACGCAAGATCGCGTCCTTGTCACCAATGTCGAGCGCTGCACGATCACACGCGATGACCTCGCATCCGCGTAGCGTCGCTTGCGCGGCAAGCGCCCGACCGAGCTGGCCCGCGGCCCCGGTGATCAGCATGCGCAGCGCCACGCTACTGCACCTTATTGGCGCCGCCGGAAGCTACGAGCGTGTTGGCATACAAGAGGGAGTCGAACGTCCCCGCGTCGGTCCACCAGCCTTCGAGCACTTCGTAGGTCAGCTGGCCGCGTTCGATGTAGGCGTTGTTCACATCGGTGATCTCGAGTTCGCCCCGACCCGACGGACGCAGCGTCTTGATGATCTCGAACACCTGCGGATCGTACATGTAGATCCCGGTGACTGCGTACTTGGACGCAGGGTTCTTCGGTTTTTCGACGATCTCCACGACCTTGTCGCCGTCAATCGTAGCCACGCCGAAGCGCTCCGGGTCGTCGACTTCCTTCACCAAAATCTTGGCGCCGACTTTCTGCTTGTCGAAGTTGCTCTTCGCCTGGCAGATATTCCTCTCGATCAGGTTGTCGCCGAGCACGACACAGATCGAGTCCCCGCCTGCGAAGCCCTCGGCCAGCTTGAGTGCCGCCGCAATTCCACCTTCGCCCCGCTGGTAGGCGTAGTGAATGCGCTTGAGGCCGAAATCCGCTCCGTTCTCGAGAAGCCTCAAGAAGTCACCGGCGCTGTTGCCACCGGTGACGATCAAGATGTCCTCGATGCCTGCATTGACCAGGCATTGGATCGGATAAAAAACCATCGGACGGTCATAGACCGGCAACAAGTGCTTGTTCGTGACCTTGGTTAGCGGCAGCAGCCGGCTCCCAAGACCACCTGCAAGGATGACACCCTTCATCGATTGGGACTCCCGCTCGCTGTCTCGAGCTGCATCGTGTCGCGATACCAGTCGAGGGTCGCGCTCAGTCCGTCACGGAACGAAACCTGCGTTTCGAACCCGAGTCTCTCCTTGACGAGATCGACCGATGCCTGGCTGTGCTTCACATCACCCGCGCGGACCGGACCGAACTCGTGCTCGATTGGCCCGCCGGTGAGTTCGCCGAGTTCGTGTAAGAGGTCTAGCAGGGAGTAGCGCGAGCCTCCCGCGAGATTCACCGTCAGTCCGCCGCGGACGTCGGTCTCCATCGCCAGCAGGTTGCCGCGGGCGACGTCCGCGACGTAGGTAAAGTCGCGCGATTGCAGCCCGTCGCCGTCCAGCCGGCACGGCTTGCCCGCCAGCGCGTTCATGCAGAACTTGGCAATCACACCCGAATACGGGCTGTCAGCGCGCTGCCGCGGACCGAACACATTGAAGTAGCGTACCGTCACCGTCTGCATGTCGTAGCAACGCGCGAACACATTGAGGTAGTGCTCGCCGGTCACCTTGGCCGCGGCATACGGCGACTGTGGCTGCACCGGCATGCCCTCGTGCTTCGGCAACGTCTCAGAGTCGCCGTAACAGCTCGACGAGCCGGCATACACGACCTTCGCCCCGACAGCGCGTGCCGCGTCCAGCACACGCAACGTCCCGGTCGCGTTGTTGTCGTGGCTGCCGATCGGATCCTCGACCGAGCGCGGCACGGAAGGCAGCGCCGCCTCGTGGAAAACTCCGGCGACCCCCTCCATGGCGGAGCCTAGCGCCTTAGCGTCGAGGATATCCCCTTCGCGGAAATCGACGCGATTCGCAACATGTTCGAGGTTGACGAGTTGTCCGGTCGACAAGTTGTCGAGCACACGCACATCGTGACCGCGCTCCAAGAGCGCATCGACGATGTGACTACCGATGAATCCGGCGCCGCCGGTAACGAGATATCGAGACACTAGGCAATCTCTCCTTTCTGGCGCGCGTCGCGATACCACTCGACGAAACGCGGAATGCCCTCGGCGACAGGCACCTTTGGACTGTAATCGAGTTCTGCGGCGGCTCGGCTGACATCGGCGAACGTGCGCGGCACGTCACCAGGCTGGTCCGGGAGCTGCTGGACGCGAGGCTCCTTGCCGAGTGCCTTTCCGATCGTGTCGATCAGTTCCCGCAGCGTCGTCGTCGCAGCCCCACCGAGGTTGTAGATACGGAAACCCGGATGCTGGCCGTTGCCACAACGATCGAGCGCCGCCAGGACACCATCGACAATATCAGAGACAAACGTGTAGTCGCGCGAACTCGATCCGTCGCCGAACATCGGAATCTCTTGGCCGTCTTCGATCATGCGGGTGAACTTGTGGATCGCCATCTCCGGGCGCTGACGCGGGCCAAACACGGTGAAAAAACGCAAGCAACTCACCGGGACCCCGGTGAGGTGATGAAATGTCGAACACTGCAGCTCGCCCGAGCGCTTGGTCGCGGCATAGGGAGAGACCGGCGCAAGCACGGGATCATCCTCATGGAACGGAACCTTGTCGTTCCCTCCGTAGACCGAGGACGACGAGCCAAAGACAAAACGTAACTTTCGCCCTTCGACCTTGGCTCTGTCGAGCGCCGCGTTGAGGAGACACTGGGTGCCGGTCAAATTGACATCCCAATAGTCGACCGGGCGTTCGATACTCGGACGCACGCCGGCGAGCGCTGCCAGGTGGACGATCCCATCGCAGCCCTCGGTAGCCCGCGCTACGGCAGTCGGCTCCCGCAGGTCTCCCTCGACGAACGCAAAGTCACCGGCACAAGCCTCACTCCGCGCAAAGGCCTGCGCCAGGTTGGCCTCCTTCGTGCGCCGATCATAGAACGGGTCGAAGTTGTCCAGCACGCGAACAGCATCGCCGCGCTCGAGCAACCGCTCGACAACGTGACTACCAATGAAGCCGCAGCCTCCCGTTACTAGGTATCGACTCATCGTTCGAGCCGCCGGCGGCTTGCCGTACGGTCACAGTTGGTGGATGTGTGCATCTTTCCTGCCACGCAACGCGTTTCGAGTATCGAGTATCGGAATCCCCCGGTCGGCAAACTCGCCGAAGTCGAGACTGCTGTGATCGGTCGCAACGACGATCAGGTCGAACGGCTGCTTGCGAGCATGCTCGAGCGGCAGGCGCTCGACCACCGCGTCGCCGGATCGGAAGCTCGGCACCCATGGATCGACGAATGCGACGCGTCCGCCACGCGCAGTCAG
>CAYSWE010000372.1:0-5369 GCA_964434515.1 uncultured Phycisphaerales bacterium
TCCCACATGATCTTGTTGATGATTTTGGACGCGAGCTTTGAGTTGAAGCGCCGATCCGGCCTCAGGTGCTGCTCGGTGGACTTGTAGTTGCGCGGCATACTTAGGCCTTGGGACGCTTGGCGCCGTATTTGCTCCGGGAACGCTTGCGGTCATCGACACCCGAGGCATCCAGCGTGCCACGAACCACGTGGTAACGGACACCTGGGAGGTCGCGCACGCGGCCACCCCGCACGAGCACGATCGAGTGCTCCTGCAGGTTGTGCCCCTCGCCCGGGATGTAGACCGTGACTTCTTTGCCATTCGACAAACGCACGCGCGCCACGCGACGCAGCGCAGAGTTCGGCTTCTTCGGTGTCATCGTCTTGACCTGGATACAAACACCCTGCCTCTGCGGGCATTGGTCCAGGACAGGCGAGTTGCTCTTCTTCTTGACCTTCTTACGGCCTTTTCGGACGAGCTGATTGATCGTCGGCATATCGGGTCACATTCGGGAAAGGGGCGGGGATTCTAGGGAGCGCCGGCCCCAACGACAAGCCAGAAAACCGGAACGTCTGAGTTCGCGACGCAGGCGGGATTCCGGCGCCGCGGGGCCTAAGCTTAGCCCCCATGCCCGACGACGCCTCCGACCATGGCCGCCTCGCCCTCTTCTTCGCGCGACGCACGTGGCTGCTCGTCGCCGTAGTCACGATCGCGGCGTTCTTCCTGCGTTTCCGCGGACTCGGCGACGACTGGATCAACCCGGACGAGGGCATCTACTACTCGATGCTGTCCTGGACGCATTTCTCGGACTTCTGGGCCGAGTGTGCCGGCAACGCGCACCCGCCGCTGTTCTACCTGCTGCTGCGCGGAATGGCCTCGATCGGCGGCATGCCCGACTACGTCTGGTTCCGGGCGGTTGCGCTCGTGTTCGGAACGCTTGCCGTGCCGGCCGCCTGGTTATTCACCTCGTCCGCGGTCGGGCGCGGCCTCGTGGGCCAAGTCGCCGGGCTGCTGTCGGCTTGTGTAATCGCGTTCTCGCCGGGAATGATCCAGCTCTCTCGCATCATACGGCCGTACATGATGCTGCTTGCGGCGCTGACTTTCGCGGGCTGGTTCTTGGTGTCGTGGTTGCGCGACGGCAGACGTCGCGATCTCGTGGGGTATGTGGCCACGATCTGGATCGCTCTGGTCACGCACTACGCGGCGTTTCTGGTCTTTGGGGCGTTCTCGCTCGTGATTCTGCTCCACGTAGGCCTCAAGCGACTGGACCGACGCACAGTCATCGACGGCCTCGTCGCACACACCGTACCGATTGCAACGATCACCGCGCTCTACTTCCTGCACCTGCGTCCGCGTCTGATCGGTAGCGCTCTTGCCAAGCAGGCACTCGGTGGCTGGCTGCGCGGACACATGATCCAAGATCTGAGCGGCTATTGGCTCAACTTGCTGGGGGTGATGGCCTACGTGTCTGGCGAAGCGTTGGCCGGGCTAGCGACCGTCGCCTTCTTCGCCGGGATCGGCTTCGCGATCTGGAGGCGCAAGCTGTCGGTCTGGGCCCTGCCACTGAGCCTGTACGCGGCGGCCGCATTCGCTGCCACCGTGCACAAGTATCCGTTTGGCTGCTCACGCCACTCGAGCTACCTCGCAAGCTTCCTACTGCTGCCAGTCACTTGGCTTGCAGCGCGTGCCCTCACGACCAACATGGCAACCGCCATCGCCGCTATCGTTCTGTGCGGCGTCTCGTTTGTACAACGGCCGGTGCCAAACACGAACCGAAGCGAGGCCGTGGTCACGTCGCTGCTTGGTGGACGACACACCGCGACCTACGTGTTCCAAGAGACCACGCTCAAACGCGTCGACCTGGCCAGCGCGGCAAGGCTCATCAGCTTTCTGCAAACACCCGGCATCGTCATCATGCCGCAGGAGGCCTACTACACACTCGTCCCGCTCTTGCGAAGGCAGCGCGAGTCGGCCGATTGGAGCGACGAAGTCAAGCTGCACACCTTCCCGTGGTACGCGCGCACCGTCATCGTTCCCGACGCCTGGCAGCTCGTGCTCGACGAAGCCGAACGCGGCCACGTGGACCACCTCGAGACCATGCTCAGGATGGCAGCTCGCCGGTTACCGAGGCTCAAGGTCCTCGAACAGACCGACGCAATCTTCATCTTCGCAGGCTGGACTCTGACAACCGGCAACCTCCTACTCACGGAAGAGGCCGCCCGCCCGCCCAACGCTCGGCTCGTCAAGAACCTCTACTATGTGCGCGGCCTGATGACTTTCCAGCTGAACGTTCGCCGTTGGCTTGCGACACGGCGGAAAGCCAAGTAGCGCTCGCTGGCAAGACCTCGGTCTCGCCGAGGGAGTGCAACGCCGCCAGCAGCGACTACCCCTGGGTTGCGGGCTCTTCTTCGCTGGCAGGCTTTGGATTCGCTGTCCTGGGCAGATCCTCGCCTTCCAGGCTGAGCACCGGACCTCCCTGGTCGTAGCTCGGCTTGTGCGCCATGATCTCGGCAGCCGCGGCGTGGAGATCGACGTTCTTGCGGACCTGCGTATGTTGGTATTGTGGGAAGCCGGTGCCGGTCGGCACGAGGTGGCCAAGGATCACGTTCTCCTTGAGACCAACGAGGTTGTCACGACGGCCGGCCAACGCAGCCTCGGTGAGAACCTTGGTCGTCTCCTGGAACGATGCGGCGGAGATAAAGGACTCCGACTGGAGGCTGGCCTTGGTGACTCCAAGGAGCAGAGGCGCAGCGGTCGCCGGCTTCTTTTTCTCCTCGCGCAGCTTCACGTTGGACTTCCGGAAACGGAACTTGTCGACGACGGCCCCGGGCAGGAAGTCGCTGTCACCGGGATCCTCGATCTGCACCTTGCGCATCATCTGCGACAGGATGATCTCGATGTGCTTGTTGTCGACGGTCACGCCCTGCGCACGATAGACCTGCTGAATCTCGCGCAGGAGGTAGTCGAGCACGGCCTGCTCGCCGCTGATGCGCAACAAGTCGTGCGGCACGAGCGCCCCCTCGGTCAGCGACTCACCGGCGATGACCCGGTCGCCCCGGTGAACGCGCAGGTGCGAGCCGTGCGGCACGAGGTGCTCCTGCTCGATCCCACCTTCGGCACGAACCAGAATGGTTCGCTTCGATCGCTTCTTTTCCCCGAGTTCGACGACACCGTCGATCTCGGCCAAGACCGCGGGCTCCTTGGGACGCCGAGCCTCGAAGAGTTCCGTGACCCGCGGCAGACCACCCGTGATGTCCTGAATGCCGCCGACGTCGCGCGAAGTCTTCGCCAACATCGTGCCGCTCTTGACCTCGCTCCCGTCCTTGACCTCGATATAGGCGTGCTCGGGAAGCGGGTGGATCGACAGAACGTTGTCATCGTCGTCGACCACCAGGATCTGCGGATGCATCTCGCCCTTATGCTCCATGATCATCTTGCGATGCACCCTGGAGCCGGCTTCCTTCTCGAGTTTGAGCGTCTTACCCTCGACGATGTCCTCGTAGCGCACGGTCCCGCCGACTTCGGCGAGAATCGGCACGTGGTGTGGATCCCACTCGCACAGTAGCTGCTTGGCCTCGACGGTCTCCCCCTCCTTGACCGTGATGCGCGCACCAATCGGCACGAGGAAGCGGTCCAGCTCGCGACCCTTGGCATCGAGGATGACGAGTTCGCCCTTGCGATTGAGAACGATGCGTTGCTTCTTCTCGTTCTGCACGACCTGCATGTTCACATAGCTGACCTTGCCAGGCCGCTTGGCGTGCGTCTCGCTTTCCTCGATCGCCTTCGACGCCGTCCCGCCGATGTGGAACGTGCGCATCGTCAGCTGCGTGCCGGGCTCACCGATGGACTGGGCCGCGATGATGCCAACGGCCTGACCGAGCTCGACGAGACGGCCGCGCGACAGGTCCTGACCGTAGCACTTGGCGCAAACACCATGTCCGGTCTCGCAGGTGAGCGCACTGCGCACCAACAGGCTGTCGTAGCCGGCGGCCTCGAGCTGCTGCGCCATCTCTGTGGTGATCGTGTCGTTTTTGCGAACGATGAACTCGTCCGTCACCGGGTCGTGGATGTCCACCATCGCGGTACGTCCGCGCGTCGCACCCGCAAGCGAGACCGCAACCTTCTCGCCTTGATAGACGATGCCGCGCTTGACGCCACGCAGCGTCCCGCAGTCGTCGCGCGTGACGACGACGTTCTGGGCCACATCAGCGAGCTTGCGCGTCAGATAGCCCGAGTCCGCCGTCTTGAGCGCCGTGTCGGCCAACCCCTTGCGCGCACCGTGCGTCGACGAGAAGTACTCGAGGACCTTCAGTCCCTCGCGGAAATTCGCGCGAATCGGCGTCTCGATGATCTTGCCGGACGGACGCGCCATGAGTCCACGCATGCCAGCGAGCTGGCGAATCTGCTCGACCGTGCCACGGGCCTTGCCCGCGACCATGCAGTAGATCGGATTGATGTAGTACGGCTCACGCCCATTCGGCGCGCCGGTCTTGCCATTGATCTCCGGGCCAGAGTCGTGCCGCAGCGTCTCGAGGAGCTCGCCGCCGACCTTGTCGCGAGCGCGCGTCCACGTATCAATCACCTTGGAGTACCGCTCACTGTCGGTGATCTCCCCCTTCTCGTAAGCCGCCTGGATCTTGGCAACCTCCGCCTCGGACTCGGCCATGACCTGACCACGCAGCCGCGGCACGGTCAGGTCGTTCTTGCCAAACGACAGGCCGGCCACGGTGCTGGCCTTGAATCCGAGCGTCTTCATCGCGTCCAGCAACTTGAGCGTCTCCTGCCGCCCGAGACGCTGATGGCAGTCCGCGATGATCTTCGAGAGCGCGCTCTTGTCGAGGCTGAAGTTGTAGAACGGCATCCCTTCGGGAAGGATGTCGTTGAAGAGTAGGCGGCCAGCGGTCGTCTCGTGGAGTTCCGCACCATTGGCGACCGTATGCGTACCTGCCTTGTCGGTATGCAGCTCCGTGCCCTCGGGGAACTGCACCAAGATCGGCTCATGCGTACGCACCTTCTTGAGCGCATAGGCCATCAACACCTCCGCCGGACCGGCGCGCAGCGGCTTCTCGCTAATCTGCTCTTCCGGGAAGCGGAAGGTCATGTAGTAGCAACCGAGCACGATGTCCTGGCTTGGCGCGATGATGGGCGCACCCGAGGCAGGCGTGAAGATGTTGTTCGACGACAACATCAGTGTCGAGGCCTCGATCTGCGCCTCGTAGGACAGAGGCAGGTGCACGGCCATCTGATCGCCGTCGAAGTCGGCGTTGTAGCCCGTGCAAACCAGCGGATGGACGCGAATCGCGTTGCCCTCGATCAGCACCGGCTCGAACGCCTGGATGCCCATGCGGTGGAGGGTCGGCGCGCGGTTGAGCAACACCGGATGCCCCTGG
>CAYSWE010000373.1:0-5352 GCA_964434515.1 uncultured Phycisphaerales bacterium
ACGGACCTCGAAGTCGCCGCGGGGAGCACGATGCCGGTCGCGCTGGTCGCCGACAGCCTACGCTCGGCCTTCAACATCGGCGGACTGTTCCGCACCTGTGACTGCTTCGGTGTCCCTGACCTCTGGCTGACCGGCTATTCTGCAGGCCCCAGCGACCGCCGCGTCGCGAAGGTGGCGCTCGGCACGACCGATGCCGTGCGCTGGCGCCATGCCCGCGGCGCGAGCGAGGCAATCGAGGCGTTGCGCGACGCCGGACACCAGATTCTGGCGCTGGAATCGACGTCCGAAGCCAGCGATCTGACGCGGTTCGTCCCGCGGTTCCCGTGCGCGCTCGTGGTTGGCAACGAGCGCTTCGGCCTGCGCGGGGACATCCTCGAACAAGCGGATGCGTGCCTGAAGATCCCCATGTTCGGGCGCAAGAACTCGCTCAACGTCGTTTCGGCGACCGCCATCGCGCTTCACCAGCTTCGACAGCGCTTCGACGCGACCTGATGCCTATACTCCGCGGCCGACCAAGGAGACCGAACGATGCCGAGACCGGTTTGCCTCTTCACGGGCCAATGGGCCGACCTTTCCCTCGAGACTCTGTGTGCAAAGGCAAAGGGCTTTGGCTACGACGGCCTCGAGCTCGCCTGCTGGGGCGACCATTTCGACGTGCGGAAGGCGCTCGCCGATGACGATTACTGCCACGACCTGTGGCAACTGCTCGGCAACCACGACCTCGGCTGCTTCGCGATCAGCACCCATCTCGTCGGACAGGCAGTCTGCGATCGCATCGACGAACGGCATCAGTCGATTCTTCCGGCGCGAATCTGGGGTGACGGCGAGCCCGAAGGCGTGCGCAACCGCGCGGCGATCGAGATGCAGAACACGGCGCGCGCCGCGCGCAGGTTTTTCGACGCCGCGCCAGAGTCCGTTGACCAACGCCTGCGCCGCTCGGGGCGCACGGTCGTCAACGGGTTCACCGGCAGCAGCATCTGGCACCTGCTGTATTCGTTCCCACCGGTGACGTCAGCCCAGATCGAGGCAGGCTTCGCCGACTTCGCCGAGCGCTGGACGCCGATCCTCGACACGTTCGAGGATGAGGATGTGTGCTTTGCGCTCGAAGTGCATCCGACCGAGATCGCCTTTGACCTGCTGACGACCGAACGTGCACTCGAAGCGGTCGACGGCCACCCTCGCTTTGGTTTCAACTTCGATCCGTCCCACTTCGGTTACCAGCACGTCGATTACTTGCAGTTCCTCCGTGAGTTCGGCGACCGGGTGTTCAACGTGCACGCCAAGGACGTGTGGTGGTCGGACCGCCCCACGCCGATCGGAGTCTTCGGCGGGCATGCGGACTTCGGTGTCGATGGGCGCTACTGGGACTTCCGCTCGCCCGGCCGCGGTAGCATCGACTTCGAAGCGATCGTCCGGCTGCTCAATCACCTCGACTACCAGGGACCGCTCACCGTGGAGTGGGAAGACCCAAACATGGCACGCGAGCACGGTGCCCGCGAGGCAGCGGCCTTCGTCAGAAGACTCGACTTTGCACCGAGCGCTGCGGCGTTCGACGACGCATTCCAAACGGACTGAAAGCACGCACATGAACACGAGCACGAAGCCTCCCCTGCCGCTCAGCCTGAACCTCAGGCTATCGGCGATGATGTTCCTCCAGTACGCGATCTGGGGGGCCTGGTTGCCACTGCTTTGGCCATATCTATTCGGGCATCTCGACTTCACCGCGGAACAGATCGGCAACCTGTTTGCCGTCGGCGCGATCGGGGCCATCGTTGCGCCATTCATCGCCGGGCAAATCGCCGACCGATGGTTCCCAACTCAGATTTTCCTTGGCATCAGTCACCTGCTCGGTGCCGCGGTCATCTGGCGGCTGCCGAGCCTCTCGACCTACCAGGAGTTCCTCTGGTTCTCGCTGGCCTATTCCGTCATCTATTCG
Source organism: uncultured Phycisphaerales bacterium (assembly GCA_964434515.1). GTDB lineage: Bacteria > Planctomycetota > UBA1135 > UBA1135 > CAYSWE01. The sequence continues at coordinate 1,937 of CAYSWE010000373.1, forward strand.
CCGACGCTGGCGCTGACCAACTCGCTTGCCTTCCACCACATCCCCGATCGCGACCGAGATTTTGGGCGCGTGCGCGTTTGGGGAACGGTCGGGTGGATCGCCGCGGGCATCGCCATCGGCCAATGGCTCGCCAAGCACTACCAACCCACGGCCGCGGACTTCGAAGCCGCGAAAACTGCCGGCACGACGACGCTGGCGACGCTCGCCGAATACAAGAGCGCCGTGCTCGACGCCGGCCGCGCCGATGCATTCAAGCTGAGCGCGCTGCTAGGCCTTGCGTTAGGCCTCTTCTGCTTCGTGCTCCCCCACACGCCGCCCTCCAAGGAGCAGCACAGTAACGCGTCGCTCGCGGCGCTCAACGAGGTGCGCTTTCAACCACTGATCACGCTGTTCTTGCTCGCCGTGCCTGTGAGCTGCATCCATCAGTTCTACTTCGTGCACACATCGCAGTTTCTGACGCGCTTTCAGTCGGCGGCAGCCGATTCGATCAACCAGGTCTTCGGGATCGGCGGTGGCGGCCTCATGACCATCGGCCAGATGTCGGAGATCGTCGTCCTCGCGTCGATTCCGTTCTTCGCCAAGCGAACGTCGCGGAAGACGCTGCTGGCGGTCGGCCTGATCGCCTATGGGTTGCGTATGGCGATCTTCGCCTACATGGACAACACCGTGGCGATCATGTTCGGGATCGCGCTGCACGGCTTCTGCTTTGGCTGCTTCATCTTTGTGGCGTTCATGGTCGTCGACGAGGAGACGACACCCGATGTCCGGGCCAGCGCGCAGAGCCTCTTCAATCTGGTCATCGTTGGCGTCGGCACCATCGTGGGCAGCATCATCGCAACGACACTGGCCGCCCACTACACGCGCCCGGACAAGACGATCGACTACACGTCGTTGTTTGCATGGCCGATGTGGGCGTCGGTCGCCTGTCTCATCGCCCTGCTGCTGTTCTATCCTCGACGAAGCCCGCGCGAGACACCGATCACGACGCCGTGATCGTGCAAGCGCAGGTTCGAGCGAGCGCGGTCAGCGCCTGAGATCGCTCAGTTCTTCGAGTTCTTGACGGGATCGCAGAGGTCGTCCTTGCAGGCGCCCTTACCCTTGCCGGAGCACTCGCCCTTGCCGGAGCACTCGCCCTTGGCAGCGCCACCGCAGCAGCCGCTCTTGGTGGCGCCGGTCGCCGGCGCTGCTGGTGCTGCTGGCACGGCGAACGGCGTTGCGCTCAGCAGCTTCTGCGCTGCGAGGACAGCCTTGACGCTGCCCGAGCAATTCTCGTTCGTGAAACTGCACGCCTTCATCACGTCCTTGTGCTTGGCGAGCAGGCCGCCGTGTGGGCACGCCATCTCGCCGCACGTGCTCTTGAGCAGCGCCGCCTGCTGGGCGAAGTTGGCCGCGACCATCTTCTGCAGGCCACCGAGCTTGTTCTGCTCGAGCACCGCCATGTAGCCCTTCATCTTGGCCATGGAGTCCTTGCACTGGGAGAGCTTGGCAAGCTCGGCTTTGGCGCCGCCCCAGGCCTTGGTCAGCTTGTCGGCGCAAGTAAAGGCACAGTCCTCGGTGGCACAGTCCTTGGTGGCACAGTCCTTGGAGTCCGTCTTCGCGTCGCAGCAATCGCTCGTGGCCGCGCCGGCGACCAGCTTCAGCGAAGCCGACATCTCCTGGTTGAGTGAGGCCAGCTTGGTCAAGGCGACCAGGTCCTTCTGGACGTCGGCGCGAACGGCCGCCGGCACCTTCTCTTCCTTGACGACCTTGGTCAGCCGCGTGATGGCATCCGTGTAGAGACGATCGAGTGAAGCGATCGTGCCGGGGACCTTACTGCCCATCGGGCACATCTTCATCATGCCAACGAGCGCGGCGCTGACCTTCTTCTGCTGCGCGGGCTCGAGGGCCTGGAATGTCTTGGCCAGATCCTTGTTGGCTGAGCACTGGCTCTGCGCGGTGCATGCGGCCTTCGCCGCACCCTTGCACTGCTGCGCTGCACCCTGCTGCGCCGGACACTGCTGCGCTGCACCCTGCTGCGCCGACAAGCTGCCGAGAGAAAGAGAGATGGCAAAGGTCAATGCGGTGGTGACTTTCACTGGAATCTGGCTCCGTGGGAGAAAAGGATGTCACGGCTATGTGACGAAGTGAGGTTGCATCCGCCGAAGGCACGCCGCCGGGTCGTCGGATCGTGGTCAGATTACGGTGCTGCGCCCTGGGTTGGCCCTGGTTTTCCAGGGGAACGGTCGAGCACGACACAAACTTCGGCCGCCAACGACTAGCTCGGCGGGGCGTCTGCCACAAGGAAGATTTCCGCGGCTCACGGCTCGTGCCCTCCGCCACCACCGGCCCAACTCTCCTTGCGGGCGCGCCTAGCGCCGACGAATCTGCTTGGTGGCGGGTGTCTTGTGCTCCGTCGGGCGGCCGGTTGGGCCCTCGACGACGAGGCTCCCCACATAGTCGGCGTCGGAATACACACGTTCGATCTGCTCGCGAATCTGCTCCATCTCGTTGGCCGACACCTCACCGGTCGACGTCGCTCGGTAGAACTGAACGGTAATCCGCAGCGGATAGCGCGCATCGCGTTCGATGTCGAGCCCGTCGATCTCGGTGAACGGACCGACAGCACGCCCATGTCCGATCACCGCCGACTCATTCGGCTCGGCCGTGATGCCGTCTTCGACCGCGCCGAGCGGCATCGGTGTCAGCGCCCGCGTCTTGGTTCGACGCTTGAGCGGCACCTGCACGAGCATCACCATGTCGAGGCCGCGCTGCCCCGCGGCGGCGGGAACACGCCGCTTCCCGGGCTTTCCTACCGATTCGTGCACGCCGCTCACGCGCGCGCCGGTGAAGGAAGCACGCTTGCCGCCCGCGTTGAAGAAGAGCCGCTGCCCCCAGGTCTTGCCGGCCTGGAAGGCATCGCGCTCGTTGTCGATCACCGTGGCACTCGTCCCTTCGCGCGTCGCGACGAGGGTCAGCACGGCCGGATCGCCCTTGACCGACTGGTAGTTGAACAGCACCGGGTTGAATTCCGCATGGCCGCCGCGCGGAATCGGCAGAAAGCAGGCCTGCGCGCTGACGAGGGCATGCGTGTCGCGCGCTGTCAGCAGCGATTTGCGCTGCCCCTTCCAGGACGACGGCTTGCTCAGGTACTTGCGTAGATCCCCAAGCACGGCGGCAAGCGGAACGCGGCGCAGCCGGCCCCCCGGCGCCTCGTTGCCGACCAGCACGAAGAAGCGGTCGAGCGGCACATCGGCGGTCTTGTCGCTGAAGTTCGGGAAGCGAACCACCGGCATGCAATGCAGCGAAAACGACTCATCGGCCGGATTCATCAACTGAACCTGGATCGTAATGTCGCTGATGTTTGGCCCCACCGACGAGGCCTTGAACCGAGCCGTATCCTCCCAGGTGAGATCGAGGATCCGGAGACCGCGGGCCGC
>CAYSWE010000374.1:0-5352 GCA_964434515.1 uncultured Phycisphaerales bacterium
GGCGCGCTACGAGGTGCATCATGGCGTGCGCATCACGGATAGTGCCATCGTCGGGGCGGCCACGCTTTCGGACCGCTACATCTCCGATCGCTTCCTGCCGGACAAGGCCATCGACCTGATCGATGAGGCGGCCAGCAAGCTGCGCATGGAGATCGATTCGATGCCGACCGAACTCGACGAAGTCGAGCGACGCGTGCGCCAGCTCGAGATCGAGCGCGAGGCCCTCCGCAAGGAAAAGGACAAGGCCAGCAAGGAGCGACTCGCCAACATCGAGAAGGAGATCGCCGAGATCGGCGAAACAGCCAAGGGCCTGCGCGCCCGCTGGCAAGCCGAGAAGGACGTGATCGAAGAGCTCAAGAGCATCAAGGTGCGCATCGACGAACTCCGGACCGCGGCGCACACCGCCGAGCGTGAGGGAAACTTCGAGCGCGTCGCCGAGATCCGCTACGGCGAGATCCCGAAGCTCGAGGAGGAACAGAAGGAAAGGCAGGCAAGACTTCGGACGCTGCAAGGCGACCGCCCTTTGCTAAAGGAAGAGGTCGCCGAGGAAGACGTCGCCGAGGTCGTGTCCAAGTGGACCGGAATCCCCGTGTCGCGACTCGTCGAGGGCGAACGTGCCAAACTCGTGCACATGGAACAACGCATCGGCCAGCGCGTGATCGGACAGTCGGAAGCGATCGCCGCCGTCTCGGACGCGGTGCGCCGTGCCCGCGCCGGCCTGCAGGATCCGGATCGCCCCATGGGTTCGTTCCTGTTCCTCGGCCCCACGGGCGTCGGCAAGACCGAGCTCGCCCGCGCGCTCGCCGAGTTCCTGTTCAACGACCCGCGCGCCATGGTGCGCATCGACATGAGCGAGTTTCAGGAGAAGCACTCGGTCGCGCGTCTGATCGGCGCGCCTCCAGGCTACGTCGGCTACGAAGAGGGCGGCTACCTGACCGAGAGTGTCCGGCGCAAGCCTTACGCGGTCATTCTCCTCGACGAAATCGAGAAGGCGCACATCGACGTGTTCAACACGCTTCTGCAGGTGCTCGACGACGGACGCCTGACCGACGGCCAGGGACGGACCGTCAACTTCAAGAACTCGATCATCATCATGACGAGCAACATCGGCAGCGACCTGCTGCTCGAAGCGGACCCCGACGAAGCCGGCGTGCGCGAAAAGATCGAAGACCAGCTCAAACGGCACTTCCGCCCGGAGTTTCTGAACCGTATCGACGAGACCGTGCTGTTCCACCGACTCCGCGAGGAGCACCTCCAGGAGATCGTGGGGATCCAACTGGAGCACCTGGCCGCGATGCTCGCCGAGCGGCACATCACCATCGAAGTAACGGAGACGGCGAAGGCTCTGATCGCGCTCGAGGGCTACGACCCGGCGTTCGGCGCCCGCCCGCTCAAGCGGGTCATCCAGAGGAAGGTGCAAAACGAACTCGCGCGCTCGATCCTCGCTGGCGAGTTCGGCGAGGGTGACCACCTGCTCATCGACGCTGTAGACGGTGAGTTGAAAATCGCCAAATCCCAGGCGGAACCCGCGCTGGCCGGCAGTTGATCCCTGGATCCCTACGGCGGCGACTGCGCCCCCCGGTCGCCGTCGGCTATACTGTTCTGCCAGAATTCCCGGGAGCATCATGACCGCGACGTACGACCCCCGCACGATTGCCCTGCTGAGCGAGATCATCCATCCGCCGATCGATCTCGAGGCAAAGACCGTGCAGGCCATTCACAACGAACTCTACAACCACGAGTTCGCCTACCAGAACTTTGCAGTCAGCCACGAGGGCATCGCGCTGTCCAACATCGGTGAACAGCCCAACCAGATTTCGCAGGTGAACTTCCTTCCGGACCGCATCCAGATCCGTGAGGAAATGACCGGATCGCACGTCGACGACTTCACTCGGCGCATCCAGCATGTCGTGACGATCGCAGCCGAGCGAATCCAGCTGCCGATCATCGTCGCGCAGCAGCACGTCGTTCGCAGTCTGATCACGCCGCGACACTTTAGCGACAGTCGCGAGTTCCTCGCCAACGCGGTGTGTGGGCTCCAGCCCGAGGACCTGAACCCGTTCGAGCGGCCGGCGCAGCTGTTCGGCATGAAGATGATCTTCCCGAACGTCGAAGGTCGACCGGACGTCCACACGCTGCGCATCGAATCCTTCAACCAGGATGCTCGCTGTGTCTTCATCGAGGACGTCGCCACGTTCACGACGGCGCTCATGCCCGATCAGCTCGATAAGCTCGGTGAGAACATGAAGCTCACCTACTCGTTCGTTCGGGACAAAGCGCTCAGCTTTATCGCTCGCTACGACCAGGCGAGTCCAAGCGCGTGACGGCATGGCAGCGCAAGAGCTGGCTCGCACTCGCAGCCGTCGTCCTGGGGATGGCGTCCTGCGGCGAGAAGAGAGGCTCCAGCACGTCGACCGGGTCCGCTCGCCCGCGTCCGGACGACGTCGTGGTTCAGGTTGGGGCGTTCGACTTCACCGATCGAGAGCTCAACGAGTTCGTCCCGTACGCGCGTAAGTGGGACAAGACCGTCGCGCCGGCGTTCGCGCGGCGCGTCTCGCTCAGCGACTACTGGCTCACCAAGCGTGTAGTCGCGAGTCTCCTCCCGGCCAAGCAGCTGCAATCGATCCAGGCGCGCGCAACGCGCCTCGCCGAGGCCGTGGCGCAGGCAGGCGGAACCGTCGATGCCCTGCGCCACCTCGGCAAGCAGTTTGGTCTGGAAGAAGGCGACACCTACATCCAGCCGATCAACAAGTTCGCCATCGACATCGCGCGCGCGACGTTCGAAACGCCCGTCGGCAGCGCGACGGGCGCGATCCACAGCGCCGCCGGAAGCACGATCATCGGAGTCGTCGACGAGATCAACCGCGGCGGCTTTCCCGCACGGAAGGTCATCTCGGTTTTCTTCGATTACTCGAAGAAAAAGATGACTAGGACAGAGATCCGGGAGGCCACGAACCAGCTCCGCAAGGCGCCGGCCTGGATTCACCCCTACTATCGAAAGCAGCTTGCGAGCCTGTTCGACAATCTTCAATCCCAGCCACTCCGCCCACTCAAGACTCAATGACGTCCCTACCCATCTCCATAGTGCTCCTCGTCGCCGCGTCGCTCGCGGGCCACGCGACATCGCAGGCTGGCAAGATTCCGACCACGCCGTCGTCGAAGACAACACCACAGTCGAAGACCACACCCAAGAAGCCGCCCGAAGCCAAGTGGCCACCACTGAAGCAAGTCCGAAAGAGCTTGGCAAAGGAGACGCTGCCACGCGCCGCGTCCGCAAACGAGGAACGCGCGGCGAAGGCACGCAAGTTGATTCTCGGCTATGGGCCCGGCGTCGCCCCGGTCCTGCTCGAGGCTCTCCGGAGTCGCACCAAGGCCAAGGTGCGCGATGTCGCGGTCGCGCTCCTCGACAAACTGATCCAGCCGAAGCACGGGCCGCTGTTGGCACGCGCCTACACCGGCAAGAACGCGATCCGCGACCGCTACGTCATCGGCAAGCTAGCCCAGTTTCGCAGCAAGACCTACCTGTCGGTCATGAGGAAGGCGGCCCACCACAAGGACCCGGCCGTCGTCGAGCTGGCATCCTTCGCGCTCGCGAACCTCGGCGACACCGCCGCGCTGCCCTTCTTGTTCGAACAGACGAAAACCAACTGGAAAGAGCGAAACTACGACATCCGCGTCGCCGGCTTGGCGCTCAAAGGCGACAAGGCAACGCGCTGGCTCCTCGACCGACTCTTCAAGGAAGACACGCCGACCAAGATGGCTGCGCTGCGCCTGCTCGGTGTTGCGGGCGTAAGAAAGTGCGCATCGACGGTCGCAGCATACCTCGATTCGCAACAGCACCAGCTGCGCGCCGGCGCAGTCAACGCGCTGCGTGGCATCATCGACGGCGATCCGCCACATCGCACACTGTCCGTATTCCAAGCCATCAACGCCGTAAAGAAATGGAAGGCACGGGTCGGCCGATGACACAAATCCCAAGATCCGCAGCGCTGCCCGTGCTGGCACTGCTCTGCCACGCGCTATTCGCAGGCTGGGTGGTCGACCGCACCGCAAACGCGCAGGCCAGCCAGCAGGCAAGCAAGGGCAGGCCCCTCAAGCGAAGCGACTTCAAGCAGAAGTGGCGCTTCGATCGCTACACCAAGAATGATCCCGAAGCACTCGCGCGAGCCGGCTACGTCGCCTACTACCCGTTCCCGTTCGGCGAGCACGGTGGCAAACCGACGACCACCAAGGACATCGAACTCAACGTCGCCGGCGTAAAACTCCTCTGGGTCGAGACGGCGCACTTCCGCATCGGCTCCGCGCTGCGCCCGTTCCCTATTCCCGCCAGTGATCGCACCCTGCGCAAGAAGCTGGAGGTCGAACTCACAAAGCTGAAGAAGAAGATCCCCAGCGTCAACCCCAAGACACGCAAGCTCGATCGGTGGCTGCGGCTGCATCTGTTTGCACAGCGCTGTGAAGAGACCTACGAGGACTTCTCCAAGCGGCTCCAGGTCACCGAAGCGTCGTTCCCCAAGACACGTGCCACGCTGATGAAGGGCAAGTACATGGGCGAGGGCCCGTACCTCGGCCAGCAGGGAAAATACCTCGTCATCATGTTCGACAAGTCGAGCGACTACGTGCGCTTCTTGGCGACGTTCATCGGCCGAACCGAACCGATCGCACAGCGCTGGAACTTCAAGACCGTGGGTAGCCAGATCTTCGCGACGGCCGCCGATCTGGACAACGGCGAGCTGCGCAAGGACACGCGCATGCACTGCCACATTGTCTGGAACGTCGTCCATAACCTGATCAACGGCTACCGCTTCTACGCCTACGACTTGCCGGTCTGGTTCAACGAGGGAATGGCGCATTGGTACAGCAGGCGCGTCTCCGAAAAGTATGCGCTCGACTTCGACCAGAACGAAAGCGCCCACGCCAAGCTCATCAACGATTCCAAGTGGCGACCGCGTGCTCGTCGCTGGCTCGCGGGCAAAAAGTTCCGCTCGGTCTCGGGGCTGCTCACGCTGCGCGACTTCGGCCAGCTGACGAAATACGACCACATCCAAGCCTGGTCCCTCTGCGACATGCTCATGTCCGAGGGCGACGAGAAGTGGCGTGTCTACATGAACGTGATCAAGGGCTACATCGACCCGAAGTCACACCGGGCTGCGGCTCGCGAAGTGTTGAACCTGCAGCGCAAGGGCCTCAAGAAGGCCTACGGACTCAGTCCGCTGAAACTGGGTGAGAAGTGGAAGGTATACGTGCGGAAGGAGTATCCTCTGCGCTGACCCTCGGCTCCGGACGGCGCATTGCAGGCACATCAGAGATCTCATCTTCGTTTGGTTCACGGCCGCGGTCGCAGTCTTGCCG
>CAYSWE010000375.1:0-5343 GCA_964434515.1 uncultured Phycisphaerales bacterium
TTCGGGGTCATGGGCGTGCGCAGCTCGTGCGCCGCCGAGGAGAAGAAGGCGGACTGCACGCGCACCAGCGAGGCCCCGCGTCTGAGGAAGAGCGAGCCGAGCACGTAGCCCGCAACGGACGACGCGCAGAACGCTAGCACGAGGACTCCGGCGATGACCGCGACCGAACTCGATCCCTGGCTCACGAGCAGGATGATGCCGATCGGCGTGGTCAAGATCGTTGGTACGAGCACCGCCAGGATCAACACGACCTGGGCCCGGTGCAGCATGACGTTGGCTGGTGCGCGGAATCTCACGGGGAAGATTCTGCCAGATCGCGTCGTACTCTCACCAGCGCAACAACGTGGCCCCCCAGGAGAGCCCGCCGCCAAAGGCTACGAGGCAGACCAGGTCGCCCCGGCTGAGTCGTCCGGTCCGGGCGGCCTCGTCGAGCGCGATGGGGACCGATGCCGAGGACGTGTTGCCGAAGCGGTCGACGTTGATCACCATACGGTCGCAACCGATCCCAAGTCTTGCTCCGGCCGCTTCGAGGATGCGCAGGTTGGCCTGATGCGGGACCAACAGGTTGATGTCGTCCACCGAGATGTCGTTGCGTTTGGCGATGTCGGTGACGACCTCGACCATTTTTTGCACCGCAAACTTGAAGACCTTGCGTCCCTGAAGCGTCAGGTAGTGCTCGCGCTGCCGGATGGTCTCGCTGCTCGTCGGGCGTCGTGAGCCCCCCGCCGGGACCTTGATGAGATCGGCACCGCGGCCGTCGATCCCGAGGGTGTGGTCCAGCAGCTGCCCGCCGGTCAGCTGTTCGCCGATGACGACGGCGCCGGCACCGTCGCCGAACAGCACGCAGGTTTCGCGATCGGTGTAGTCGGTGATCGAGGACAAAAGATCCGCGCCGATGACAAGTGCATTGCGGTAGCTGCCGGCCGCGACCAGGTGATGTGCGGTCGTGAGAGCGTTCATGAAGCCCGAGCATGCAGCCGACAGGTCGAAACCGGCGGCCCGGTGCGCGCCGAGCTGGGCCTGCACATGGCAGGCAGTCGGCGGACAGATCTCGTCGGGAGTCACGGTAGCCACGACGATGAACTCGAGTTGGTCGGCGGCAAGGTCGCTGGCTTGCAGCGCGCGGCGTCCTGCTTCTGCGGCGAGGTCCGAGGTCGCTTCGTGCTGGCCTGCGATGCGTCGCTCGCGCATGCCAGTTCGTGTGACGATCCACTCGTTGGAGGTCTCGACGATGCGCTCGAGGTCCTGGTTTGCGAGTACGCGCTCGGGCACGCATGCCCCCGTTCCGAGGATCGCGACGCGGCGCAGTCGCCGGTCTGCGAGCGGTGCACAAGCTCGCCGCTCGGTTGGTCTGTCGTCCGGGAGAGTCGGCGAAGGGGAGAGCGAATAGGGTGGCATCGGTGGTTCCGTGAGGCGGCTCCGTGAGGCTCGAAGCTGGCCGAGCATAGCGCGTTCGAGTCGTGCCCGGATCAGCTCTCGATCACAGAACGGTCACGGTTTCACCGGCCCGACCCAAGACGCGCGGATCCGCCTGGCCAGTGGTCGAGCCTTCGGGTCTTCGCTGAGCCGGAGTTTCGGGCGACGCTCGGTTCCGCTCACATCGACGTGCATGCCAGCTTTGGGCAGGACCGTCTCCACGGGCAGGTCCTCGGTCCCGTAAACGTAGCGGCGGAAGAACTCCTCGAAGTCGCGGCCGGCGATCTCCTCGCACGTGGCGCGGATGTCGTTTTCATCGAAGCCGATGCCTTCGATGCTGGTCTGCGCGTACAGCTGGCGCAAGACGTCGTCGAACGAGCGCTTGTTGCCGCTGGCTTCTCGGATCAACACGTCGAGTAACGCGCCGAGGCATTCGCCCTTCAGGTAGTAGTCGATGCGCCGGTCGCTCCCCATGTAGGAGCCGTCCCAGACCTTCCATGAGGAGTCTGCGACGCTCATGATCTTGCGTCGGCGATCGCCACGCAGCGTCGAGAACTTTCGACCGATGTGCCGCCAATAGTCTTGGGCGCTCCAGAGGCCGATGCGCGGCATGGCCAGAGCGGCGTAATAGCTCGTGACACCCTCCGAGAACCACAGCGCCGTCGTCCGGTTTGGTCCAGAGTAATCGAATGGGCCGAGCGCGCGTGGGCGCAGCCGCTTGACATTCCACGCGTGGAAGAACTCATGCGCGAGGACGAGATCCCAAATCACTGGCTTGCCGGGACGGGACCCGTGCAGTCCCATGAGTCCGATCGCCGTCGAGTTGAGGTGCTCGAGTCCGCCTCCGCCGGGGATGGTCAGTAGATAGACGTAGCGCTGGAACGGGGCGCCCCCGAAGAAGTCGACGAAGTACTTCGATATACGCCGCACGCGAGCCGCGAACTCCTGCCGGCTCGTGCGTTGGCGCTCCCCGCCGGCGAGCGCAATCTCGAACGGTGTCTTGCCGACGCGAAACGCAAAGCTCTCGAATGCGCCGAGCTTGGCCGGGCAGTCCGCCAGCACGTCGTAGTCGGGCGCCACGAAACGCCATTCACCGGGGCGCACGTTGCCACCGATCGTGTTGGGGGCGGCCGCCAAGCCCGTGGCGACATCCCAAGCCTTCGGCAAGTGCATCGTCACGCGGCAAGGCCGCTCGGTGTGGCGCACCTCATACATCCACAGCTTCGGCCCGGCGACCTGATACGTACGGTCGGCGATTTTGTGTTGGCGGCGTCCGACCACACGCTGCCGGAAGCGACGGGCCGGAATCGTATAGCGGACCCGGAGCGCGCCCACGGGGACGTTTGCGAGGTGCCACTGGTTGTCCTCGCGTCTAGGCTTGAGCTTCCTGACTCGGTTGATGAACACGGTTTCGAACGTGATCGTTTCGATGTTCTTGCCGTTGTTGACGATGTGGTAGCTGCCCGGTGCCCACGCGGGCATGGCGAAGCACAGGGCACCCTTCTCGGTGACATCCACCTCGAGTGTGACCGTGAAGGTCTTGGCCGCGGCGTCGACCTCGAGTGTGTAGTGCATGGCGTCGCGCAGCGTCGCGGTCGACGAGGCCACAAGCTTGGCCAAGCGCGCAGCGCGCTCAGCATCGACGTAGCGAGCGGCGGGATGGTTGGTCGTACGCGGCGGGATCGTGCCCTGTGCGACGGCGGACGAGGCGAGCGCGTAAGCAAGCGCGACAGCGGACAGGAATCGGGTGCGCATGGTCTTAGCGTAGCAGCTGCGAGGCCGCACAACGGTCAGCGCTGCCGAGCGCCCGCAAGATATGTGCTGAACTTCTGCGACACAGCACTAGGCTCACTCGAATGAACCGTGAGGTTGACCCTTCGAGCACAGCGTCCGGCTCGCCGCATCTTTCCTATGTTTCGATCCTTGCAGCGATCGGTGTCGGGCTCGGCGTTCTCGCGTTGGCCGCTGTGCGGACGCTTCGGCTCGATGCCATGGCGCCTGCAGACGCGCTGTTTGCGGTGCGCGCAGAGGACAGCACGGCCGTCTGGGCCGTGCGCGGTCCGATTGCCAACTGGCTCATCGAAACGCTCGAGATTTGGACCTGGCCACTGCGCGATCAACGCGCCGCGGTCTTCGTCGTGATTGCGACGGGGATCGTGCTACTGGGGCTTGCGTTGCGCCGATGTCGTCGCTTCCCGTTCGAAGCGGCCTGCGCGATCCTTGCCGTGTTCGGGCTTTGGCCTTGGTTCGTCGATGACGCGGTTGGGCTTTCGCGGTTCGGTGATGCGTTTGTCCCGCTGCTCCTCGGTGGTGCGCTCTTGATCGCAGGCAACGCGCCGCTGGCGCTGCTCGGCGCGGTGCTGTTTGGTGCGCTCGAGGCGTGCACGGTCGGCGATGCCTGGCCGGTGGGGCCACCGCTTCTGTTCGGCGGCCTGCTTTTGTTGGCACGTCGCGGGGTTGGGACGGCCGTGTTTGGTGCCGTTGTGTGGGCGGCTACGGCCTTCGGACTGGCGTGCATGCTCGGCGCGAGCGTCGCCGTGCTACCCCGCGTCGACTGGTGGGTCGACGTTGGTCTTAGCGCTGCGCTGGACCCTTGGTGGGCGAGCACCGCGGTGCTGGCAGTCCTGGCACTCCTTTCGGTGGTCGCCTCGCTGGGCGAGTCCAAGCGGAACGCAACGATGCTGTTGGCCTTCATCGCTGCAGGCCTCGGCCTTGGCTGGGCGGCGCTCCAGGTTCGTCGTCTCACGGGTCGCCAGGTCGCTCTGGCGCGTGACGTCCCGTCGCTCGAGTCGGCGCTGGCGAAGGTGAATACGGATGTGGGGGAGGTCTTCCTCCTGAATGTGCCGTTGCATGTTCGGCCCTATCTGCTGGGCTTGCTGGGGCACGCGCCGCGCGGACGAGTGTCGCTGCTGCGGACCTGGGATACCGGTGCTCAGCTGTTTCTCCCAGAGGAGTGGTATGGCATCTGGGAGGGGGCCCCGGTGATCCGCTGGACCAAGCGAGGGTTCCAGGTCACGACCTGGGCGCGCTGCCTCGAACTCGAGCCGTTTCCGCTCGTTCGTGCGACGTCTGCCGGCGACCCCGTCTTCGCGGCACATCCGTTTGCCATGCTCGGACTTGGCAGGCTCCCCGCGACGGTCGCGGGCGTCTCGGCCGAAGCGGGCAAGGGCGGGAGGGTCGAACTCGAGTCCGACTTGGCGGCGCCGATCGAGTGCGCGGTAGCCATCGGCGGTGCGCGCCGGACGGCGCTGGCGGTGCCGGCCTTCCTCACGCAGTCGCTCTCGGCTGGCTGGTTTGGTCCGCCGTACCCGCACACCGTTTGCTCCGGATCCGCACGTCAGACCGGGTACGAGGCGGGTTTTGGGCCAACGGTTCACCTAGCGGCTGGCAAACATCAAAGCGAGGTCAGGCCGACCAGTCGCCCATGAGCCGTCGGGCCCGCTCGGCACCGACCGGGGCGTCTCATGGCCGCGGACAAGGTCGCAGTCGTTGGCATTCGACGACGATTGGCGGGTAGGATGCACAGCGTCGCATTTTTTGCCGGACCGCTTTCCCCCGAGCTGTCTGGCCGCTCTGTCCCGGATGTCGGTCGCCGCTGGACGTCAGTTCCTTCGATGGCCGGTTCCGAAGGAGACTTCGTTGAGATCTCATTACCTGTCGCCCTCTTGGAACCCATGTGCTACCAGGCGAACAAAGCTCGCGCTCGCCTTGACTCTTAGCGTCACCTTGACCGCTGTTGTCAGCGCACAGTGTGATCCCGTTTCCTATGGATCGCCGTGCGGGCTGGTGCTGACCGGCGCCGCCGCCCTCGACACCACCACGCGCACCGTGACGCTCGACATGCGCGGCGCGCTTCCCAACTCATTTGGCCTCCAAATCCTGGGGGCGTTGCCGGTGGACGGGCCGTTGCCCGGTGGATGTCGGTTG
>CAYSWE010000376.1:0-5331 GCA_964434515.1 uncultured Phycisphaerales bacterium
CGGCCTGGAGCTCGTCGTCGCGAACGCGCTTGCGAAGCACCCCGACGACCGCTACCAGAGCGCCGCCGAGTTCGCCGAAGATCTCCGGCGCGTTCGCAAACTCGAGCCGGTTCGCACTCGCCGTGCCGGCGCTTCGCTCGTCGCTTGGCGGTGGATGAAGAACAACCCCCTGTTGTCTACGGCGTTTTCCATCGTCATTGTCGGCGTCGTTGCAACGCTACTTCTTGTTCTCCGACTCGCGCGCGAGACCGACGCGAGGGCTCTGCTCGCCGGCGATCTCGAGACAACGCGGTTGTACCTCGAGCAAGCACTGCGGCTCGACCCAGCCCACCGCCGTGCACACGAACAGTATGCTGCGCTGGTAAGCCTTGGTGGCGATCTCGAAAGATCGACCACCTACTTCGCTGTGTTCCGTGCTCGCTATCCCCACGATCCGCGCGTGGTCTTATTGCAAGCGATGCTGCTCGCGCGGAACGGAAAGGCCAAGGAGATGCGCAGGCTCATCGCCGGCGCAAAGGGGAGATTCTCCACACGACTGGTGCGCACCATGGTCTTGTTGGCGACCACGCTTGCGCATGCGTCGGCCTATATGGATCGGCCGGTGTGCCGAACGATCCTCGGCGAAGATTCGTTGGTAGTTGGCACGGTCGAGGATGCCATCAGTCTAGCCTTGCTTACGTCTCGGCTGGCCGCACTTGTCCGTGGGATGAGCGAACTCAACGAAGATCCACGTGATGCGGCGAACTTGGAACTCACGGTCCCGCCGGCGCTCGTCTCGTATCTGACGGACCTCGTCTATTTGGTGCGCTCCCTGCCCGACAGCGGCCCCCAGGATCGCCGCACACTCGACACTCTCCTGCGGCTGCCCAGCATGCGACGCTTCCTCGCTGCGGAAGACGCCCCCAGTTCGTTTCAAGATGCACTGGCACGCCATCCGCGCGATCCGCTGTTCGCGCTGGCGCGTGGCTCCGCGCACCTGTTCCACAGCGGCGAGGGCGCTCAGGCCGTCGACGCTTTCGTGGCCGGCGCTCGCAAGGGCGTACTCTTCGATCTAGAGCGGCTCTGCCTGATCCTCGCGATCCACACCCTGGCGCGCGACCACCCCGCAAACCATGGGAAACCGGCGAACGGGGTCAGCGAGCGCGCGGCGACGCTGCTCGCTCGCCTGCTTGCCCGCCGCGACCTAGAAAGATGGCATCTGCGCGTCGCTCGAAAAGCCGCGGCAAGACTCGGACTCACCAACGCCGTGGCGCTCCTCGACGCGCGCCTGCAGGTCTCCGCCGCCGGCGGATGGAATCGATAAGAGCTCGCAGAAAATGAGTTCGCGTTTTCGGGCGAGGGAACGCGACGCAGCCGGCGGCGACGAGATCCGGTCGAAAGTGGGAAGCTATTTTGCGCGGGCCTAAGAAATTTCTGATACTGCGACGTACCGACTCCGCCTTGGCTTCTGTCCCAAACAGGAGTCCAAGAATGAAGAAAGTCATCGTCCTCGCTGTCATGGCAGCCCTGTTCTCAGCGCGCCGGACCGTGGCCCAGCTACGCGTCACTTACGGCGATGGTGTTCACAACGGCAGGATTCGAAGAGTCAACCAAATCGACTAGTACGGGCTGATCAACGCGAGGCAGGGCGACGTTCTCCGTGTCACATTCGGGAGTGAAGCCGATCGGCAAGTGCTGACGGTCAAACGTGGCACGACGTCGATCGGAAGCATCGTCGGTCATGGCGTTCTCACCGCCAAGATTCCCACCGCCGGGATCTATTGGATTGAGGTGCGAGCGCGCAACAACAGCTGGAGTGGCAGCTACGCATTCGAACTCGACCGGCTGAACGACCCGGTCTCGGGCGATCGTACTGCCTTCGGCTGGAACATGACGGGAGCCATCCGCGACTGGGCCGACTTCCGTTGCTATCAGATTCGCGCTGCGAGGGGTGCCAAGGCTAAGCTCTCTCTGGCATCGTCGGCCGATCGCCTGTACGCCGAGATCCTCGACGCCAGCGGCAAGCGCCTCTGCGTCGTCGTAGGCCACGGCGGCAGTGTCTGCACTTTCCCCAAGGATGGAATCTACGTGGTCTTCGTGGCAGCGAGGAACTGGACATGGATCGGCGGGTTTGGCGTCAGCGTCATCTGCCAGACCCTGCCGTGCGACTGCGCGGCATATTCGGGCAACTACGGCAGAGGCTGGCCAGGCAAGAGCGGCGTGCCGAAGCTGACGACGAGCGCGGCGCCACGCCTAGGAGCAACTGTCATCGTCAACGTCGGTAGTTCGACGACGACACCCACGCCGGCTCTACTGCTCATCGGGCTGCAGCCGGCCAACGTCAAGCCCACGAACACCGGCACGCTCCTGGTCGACCCGGCAGGGATTCTGCCCATCCTCACGCTCTCCGGGAACGGCCTGCGCGTACCCCTGGCGATCCCCAATGACCAGTTCCTTTGCGGCGTCGGCATCGCGCTGCAAAGCCTGGTTGCAGACCCTGCCGCCAAGGGCGGGTTTGCCTTCTCGCGTGGCCTACAACTCTCCCTCGGGCGCTAAAGGGGCCGCGCAAGAATCACTTCGCACTCTCTACCGCTTCTGTGCCTTCGTCAGGTCGAAGTTCTCTACGTGCTCGAACGTCAAGTCTACGCGTTTGGCGTTGCCGGCGGCGGTGAAGTGCATGCCGTCGGTGAGTAGCTTGGGGTCGTTCGGGAAGTAGCGCGCCATATCCAGGAACCCGCAGTCGAGTTCTCGGGCTACTCGTCGCACGATGGCGTTGGTCTCGGCGATTGCCGCGCGGATTGCTGGATGACCGGTGAGGATGTCGTTTGGAAAGAGCGACGATACAACGAAGGTGCTCAGCACGACGCCGACCTTGTGGGCGCGCGCCGTCGCGATGAGATTGCGTAGGTTGCGCTCGAAGAAGATCGGCGGGTTGGTTGCAAACATCGTTTCGAGCGGAACTGTCGCAAAGATGCCGCTCGGATATGTGCCGGCGCGACGCTGCTCCCGGAACGCGAGGTAGTAACTGCTCGGCGGCGCGCGCCCCACGACGCGCTGCATGCTGGCCGGCGAATCGGCGCCGTTGCTCACGCGCAGGATGCGCAACGCCGTGCTCGAGTCCCACGGGCTGCCCCGTTCCTCAAACCCCGTGCGCGCGAGCCAACCGGAAAGATCCCCGCGATAGAAATCATGCGGCCAGACCTTGCGCGACAGCGCGTCATTCATCCCGTGATAGACGATGATGTAGTCCGGCGAGAAATCGAGGCCACGCGTCTCGAAGTTGATTAGGCTCGCCAGCGTTGTCCAGCCAGGACAGCCCATGTTGAGCACCTCGGCGGGCACCTTGCGCCGGCGCAGCGCCTGCTCGAGCAGACGAGGATACGTGGCTGTTCCGTCGCCGCGCGTGCCCCAGCCGTAGGTCGTCGAGCCGCCGACACAAACGACCCGCAACGTGCCCGCAGGTTTGTCCCGAGTCGGCTCGGGACCGCGAAAGCCGAACCGGTTGTGCTGAGTTCCGGCGCGGCTATAGAGCGGCGTCGGCGCGAATCCGAGATGTCGATGGCGCTCGAACGCGGCAAAGGCCCGCCCCTCGCGCGTCCGCAGCTCCGCGATGGTGGCATAACGCCGAAACTGCTCTGGCGTGGCAAAACTGTGTAGCCAGATGCGACACCCGATCTCGAGCACGACGCCGCACACGAGCAGCGTGATCGCGGTGAGCTTCAGCTTCTTGAAGACAGAATATCGAGCGGCAGTCATGGAATCGGTGCAGCCTAGGACTTCGCACAAGAATACCTTCGCAGTTTCGGTCGGGTCTCGCCGCCTCGCTCGCTCGGCCAAAAACACGAACGGATTCCTGCGTGAGCTCAAAGGGTTCAGACAGACGGTCCGAAGGGTCGATCCAAAGGGAACGGCTCTACCGCAAGAGTCGCTTCCCCAGACGAATCCCCATCGTGCTCCGCACCTACTGGCTCAAGGAACTCCGCTCGCTCTTCCGGGACAGGAACATCCTCGTCTACGGTCTTCTGCTACCGGTCTTCCTCTATCCATCGCTGCTGTTCGGGATCACGCAGATCCAGCTCTATACGCAGGGGCTACGTGAGCGGGTTCGCCCGACCGTGGCGATCCCGCGCCAACCGAAGCTCGCGGCCTTCGTCGGCAAGGCTGCAGGCGACAGCGTTCATGTCGTCGAACTCGCGGGCGATGCGGCGGAGCTACTCGGCAGTGGCTCGCTCGACCTCGTCGTCACGCCGCTCCACAGCGGCAAGACGGTTCGCCTCGAGTATGTCTCTGGCCGCGCGGACTCGGAGCTCGCGCTCGAACGGATCGAACCCATCGTTCGGGACTATGGCTCCACGGTCGAACGCGAGCTCGGAACCAGCCTTGGGCTCGACCCCGACAGCTTTGCACCGGACCGCGTGCAGATTACGGATGTCGCGGACCCGGAGGTTCAAACCCGCTTCATGCTCGCGACGCTGCTGCCCCTCGTGCTCGTCGTCATGTGTACGTTCGGCGCGACGTACCCGGCGATCGACCTGACCGCAGGTGAGCGCGAACGCCATTCTGCGGAGACCACGATCCTATTGCCCATTCCGCGACGGCAGGTCGCGCTCGGAAAGTGCCTGGCGGTGACGACCGCGGCGTTCGTCGCGCTGCTCGTGAACTTGCTCGCCATGCTGCTCTCGGCCGGCCCCACGCTTGCTCATATTCACGGCGGCGCCTCGACTCTCCCGGGGCTCGCGTGGGAAAGCCTGCCCCTCGTCGTGATCTATGGGCTGCTCCTGTCGTTTGTGTTCAGCAACCTGTTCCTGCTCGCCGGGAGTTACGCGAAGAACTACCGCGAAGCGCAGGCTTACATTACGCCGCTACAGGTCGTCACGATGTTGCCCGCGCTGCTGACACTCATGCCGGGGGCCGAACTCAATCCAACCACGGCCGTCATTCCCGTCTACAACGCTGCGCTGGCATTCCGTGCCTCGCTGCTGGGCGAGCTGAGCACGGTCCCGGTCGTGGTGAGCCTTGCTTCCCTGGCGCTGTTCTCGCTCGTTTGCTTCCGAGCGACCGCGCGGCGGCTCTCGGACACGGCCTACGTCCTCGGCTTTCATGATCCAGACCAGCTTGCGGAGGCCAAGGCATGACGTCCACCGACGCGCCGAGCGAAACGAGTCGTGCCGCGCCGATTGCCGGCATCGAGGCCTACGCGGTCATGGCGGTGAGCCTGACCAAGGTCTTCCAGAACGGAGAGACCGATCACGGTTTCGTCGCCGTGCAGGACGTGAGTTTCGCCTGTCGCGCCGGGGAGATCTTCGGGCTACTCGGTCCCAACGGCGCCGGCCAGACGACGACGCTTCGGAT